>JBJEDD010000285.1:0-5868 GCA_051871715.1 Muribaculaceae bacterium
CGTATTCCTCCAACGCCTTGACGGTAAAGTCGCGCTTGATAGGCGGATTGTGCTCGCCGTAGATACCGACGATGGCTGCCGAGTCGATGCTCAAGCGGTATTTGGCGCCGGGGGTCCACTCTACCGGTATATGCCGCCCCAATAGCGGCGAGAGCGAGTCAGCGAGCAGTCGCAGAGGCTCCACTGCCTCCCACAGCGTGTCCACTTGCATCTCTATATGGATGCCGGTGGTATCTATCGTCTCAATAGGTTGATTGAAGGCGAATTGCAAGGGTAGGTGAACATCCTGAGATGTCGACCCCGGGAAGGATATTTGTAGCAGGTCGTAGCGGGGCGGCACCGTGTCGGCTTCGGCTTTCTTCTTTTGCTTGGGCTCGCGATAGAAGAAACGCAGAGTGTCGGTCTGCCAGAAGAGGTTCTCCAGCGAGTCGAGCCGTCGGTAAGTGACTGCCAGGGAGAGCGAGTCGTTGGCAAGGGCTACCGAGTCGCGGAGCCACAGTACCAGGGAGTCGCCCGTGGCATTGTACTCCTCAACAGCCCAATCGCGTGCCGGGGCACCGTCTATAGCGGTGCCGACGATACGTACCTGCGTGAGCGAGTCGGGTGGGGCGCCCATCACGATTGTGGCGCGGCGACGGTCCACGCGCTTGTAGTCCTTGAGATACTGCGCTTGGTAATTCTCATTAAACCAGGTGAGTAGCACGTCGTTGGGCAGATAACGCACGCCGCGGCGCGAGGTGAGTGAGTCATCACCACCGCTGCCATAGAGGGTGTCGGTGACCACGATTGCCTCCACCGACGGGCTCAGCACGGTGTCGAGAAACGCACCATCTTCGCTGCGGTCCCAGTGGTAGTCGCGGTTGACATCGTTGAACGCGTATACGCGATAACTGCCGGGCGCAAGGTTTCGGATGGTGAATTGTCCCAACTGATTGGTGCGCGCGATGCGGTCGGGAGGCAAGGTGCGGATTGCCGAGTCGGCATGGTTGGAATATGCCCCCACCAGCACGCCCTGAGCAGGCTCCAGGTTGGATGCTGCAAGCACCAAGCCCGACAGACGCAGAGAGTCGATGCTCTCACCGGTCGAGAAGTCGATGGCAAAGCCATCGAGGATATTACCCTCGTTGAGGTCCTTGATGGCATCGCCGAAGTCTATAGTATATGTCACTCCGGGCACCAATGTGTCGCGCAACTCCACCGACACGCGACGTCCGTTGGCGCTCACTGTCGGCGCCTGTATCTGCACAGGCGAGATTACCACCTTGTTGAAGGCGTCCTCCAACTGCACATTCTCGTCAAAGAACAACTCAAAGGTGGTGCGGTTGACACCCACGGCACCCGGGGCGGGATTGGAGCGCACAAACACCGGTGGGGTCTCGTCGCGCGGTCCACCCTCGGGGCGTCCGATGCTCGCGCAAGCTCCCACTATAGCCCCCAGGGCTATCACCGGCAGTGTCCGCAGTAAATTCACAATTAGATGGAGAGTCGACGCAAGGTGTTGAGCAACTCGCGATTGATGGGCTTGTCGTTCTTAATTGCCTTGGTGAAAGGTACATAGACGATCTCGTCGTTCTTGATGCCTATCATCACATTGCGCTGGTCTTCCATCAGAGCATCAATGGCTGCTGCTCCCATGCGCGAGGCGAGGATGCGGTCGTGGGCTGTCGGCGAGCCACCGCGCTGCAGGTGTCCGAGGATGGTCACACGCACATCGTAGCCCGGGAACTCGGTCTTGACACGCTCGGCAAGCCCCATCGCTCCACCGGTCACCGGCGACTCGGCTACCAACACGATCGACGAGTTCTTTGACTTGCGGAAGCCGTTCTGGATAAGTTCTGCCAATTGGTCGACCTCAGTCGAAATCTCAGGAATAATCGCAGCTTCGGCACCGGTGGCGATTGCTCCGTTGAGCGCCAAGAAGCCGGCATCGCGACCCATTACCTCGATGAAGAACAGGCGCTCGTGGCTCGTGGCGGTGTCGCGTATCTTATCGACACACTCCATGATGGTGTTGAGGGCTGTGTCATAGCCGATTGTGGTGTCGGTGCCATAGAGGTCGTTGTCAATGGTACCCGGCAAGCCTATGATGGGGAAGTTGAACTCGTTGGCAAATATGCGAGCGCCGGTCAGTGAACCGTCACCGCCGATGACCACCAGGGCGTCAATCTCGTGGCGCTTGATTACGTCATACGCCAATTGGCGTCCCTCGGGGGTCTGAAATTCCTTGCAACGGGCGGTCTTCAGGATGGTACCACCTTGCTGGATGATATTTGAAACGTTTTGTGTGCGGAAATCGACTATCTCGTCGGCTATCAAGCCACGGTAGCCACGATATATACCTTTGACTTTCAGTCCGCTGAATATTGCGGCACGTGTGACGGCGCGTATCGCCGCATTCATCCCGGGTGCATCACCGCCCGAGGTGAGAATACCTACACATTTAATTTCTGACATACTGTTGGCTATAAGTGAATGTTGAATTAGACTGCAAATTTAATGAATTTTAGCCACATTTCCCCATCCCCACCCATCTTTTTCAAGCCCATTTTCACAAAAATAACACTTCCACCAACCTCCCCACCCAATTTATCGGTAGTAATGCACGAGGGGCTGCCGTGTGGTAGCCCCTCGTGGTGTATGTGGATAGGTGGTGAATTATTCGACGGTCCAGGTGTCGCCGGCGAGGATCATCTCGCGCAGGGAGTTGAAGCCCTTGGCGCTCTTCACTTGCTCAACTTGGGCGGTGAGTGAGGCATCGTAGGTCGGCGCCTCGACATCGCGGATGACACCGAGAGCCAATGGCAGGCTCTTGCCGTCCATCATAGCGAGTTGCTGGTGGAGGAAGTTGCTCGGGGTGTGAGCATCGTGTACGAGCACATCGTCGATGGTGTAGTTATCTACTCCAAGCTCGACAGCCTTCAGCCCGAAGCCGTCTTGGACAATACCCTTGTTGAGGTCTTTGCCAAAGAGCATCTTCTCGCCGTGACGCAAGTGGATTGTGCGGTCGGCACGTACTTCCTTGTCGGTGATGGGGTTGTGGATGCCGTTGTTGAAGATTACACAATTTTGCAGTATCTCGGTCACCGAGGTGCCATGGTGGGCTGCAGCGGCAACGAGCACTTCCTGCGAGATAGCCAATTCAACATCGATGGAGCGGGCAAAGAAGTTGCCGCGAGCACCGAATACCAGTTCGGCAGGAATGAACGGATCCTCGACAGTGCCGTAGGGCGATGACTTCGACACGAAGCCACGGTCGCTGGTGGGTGAGTATTGACCCTTGGTGAGGCCGTAAATCTTGTTGTTGAACAGGATGATATTGATGTCGATATTGCGGCGCACGGCGTGGATGAAGTGGTTGCCACCGATGGCGAGTCCGTCGCCGTCGCCCGAGATTTGCCATACTGTCATGTCGGGATTGGCGGCTTTGAAGCCGGTAGCCACGGCGGCGGCGCGTCCATGGATAGTGTGGAAGCCGTAGGTGTTCATGTAGTAGGGCAGACGCGAGGAGCATCCGATGCCCGAGATTACGGCAATCTTGTGGGGCGCGATGCCGATGGTTGCCATAGCCTTGTGAAGCGAGTTGAGGATAGCGTGGTCGCCGCAACCGGGGCACCAGCGCACTGATTGGTCGCTCTTATAGCTGGCTGCTGTATAGTTGTTTTCCATAATGTCAGGCTTGTTGGATGAGACGTGTGAGTTCTTCCTTCACCTCGGTGACGGTGAACGGCTGCCCTTGCACCTTGTTGATGCGCAACACGTTGACACCGGGGAGTTTGCTCTGCAGATAGTCGGCAAACATGCCGGTGTTGAGTTCAGCGACAACCACGCGCTTGTACTTGCGCAGGATGTCGAGGGCATTGGCAGGCAGAGGATTGATGTAGCGGAAGTGAGCCAAAGCCACGGGAGTGCCCTCGGCATTGAGTTCCTCGGCAGCGGTGTTGAGGTGCCCGAAGGTGCCGCCCCAGCCCACGAGCAGGGTATCGGCATCGGGGTTGCCGAGCACTTCCTGTGCGGGGATATTGTCGGCGATGCGGGCTACCTTCTCGCGACGGATGTTGACCATCTTCTCGTGGTTGACGGGGTCGGTGGAGATGGCACCGGTGACACAGTCCTTCTCCAAGCCGCCCAGGCGATGCATAGCGCCCTCGGTGCCGGGAATAGCCCAGTAGCGCACCTTGGTGGTCTCGTTGCGGTCGTAGGGACGCCAGCCGGCGGCGAGTTGCTCGGCGCTGACATATGGCGGGTTGATGGCGGGGAACTCATCGTCCTCGGGGATGCGCCAGGCGCTGGAGCCGTTGCCGATGAAGGCGTCGGTGAGCAGCACCACGGGAGTCATATGCTCCAGGGCGATGCGGGCGGCTTCAAAAGCCATGGTAAAGCAGTCGGTGGGAGTAGCAGCGGCTACCACGGCTACGGGCGACTCGCCGTTGCGCCCGTAGAGGGCTTGCAACAGGTCGGTTTGCTCGGTCTTGGTGGGCAGACCGGTGCTGGGACCGCCACGTTGTACATCGATGACAACCAAGGGCAACTCAGCCATCACAGCCAAGCCGATGCCTTCGCTCTTAAGGGCGAGACCGGGACCCGAGGTGGAGGTCACGGCAAGGTTGCCGGCAAAGGAGGCACCGATTGCCGAGCACACGCCGGCTATCTCGTCTTCCATCTGTATAGCCTTGACACCTAGGTCTTTGCGCTTGGCGAGTTCGTGGAGAATATCGGTCGCCGGGGTGATGGGGTAGGAGCCGAGGAACAGCGGACGTCCCGACTTCTGCGATGCCATAATCAAGCCCCATGCGGTGGCGGTGTTGCCGTTGATATCGGTATAAACGCCCTTGACGGGAGCATCGCTCTCGATGCGGTAGGTCGATACCGAGGCGTGAATATTGTGACCGTAGTCGTATCCGGCGTTGATTACCTTGGCATTAGCCTCGTAGACAGCCGGTTTGCGGGCAAATTTGGTCTTGAGGTGGTGGAGCGCAGCCTCGAGTGGGCGGTCAAAGAGCCAGCACACCAAGCCGAGGGCAAAGATGTTGCGGCACTTGAGAACGCTCTTGTTGTCCAAGCCAGAGTCGGCGAGAGCTGCCTTGGTCATTGTGGTGACAGGCACTTGCACCACTTGGGCTTTGATGTTCAACTCGGTGAAGGGGTCGTCGGTGACAAACAGAGCCTTGCGCAGGTCTGCCTCCTTGAAGGAGTCGATGTCGACGATAGCCACGCCACCGGGCTTGAGGAACTTCACATTCTGCTTGAGAGCAGCGGGATTCATGGCAATAAGCACATCGCACAAATCACCGGGGGTGTATACACCGGTGCCGACACTCACTTGGAAGCCGGACACACCGCTGAGCGACCCCTGGGGAGCGCGAATTTCGGCAGGATAATCGGGGAAGGTGGACACTTGGTTGCCCACGCCTGCCGACACGTTGGTGAAAATGTTACCCGCAAGTTGCATGCCGTCGCCCGAGTCTCCCGAGAAACGGACAACTACCTTGTCGAGAACTTTTACGTTGGTCTTTTCTAACATTTGATTCTAAGGTCTTTAGTGCGAGGCGGATTTTGCCTCAATTGCACGGCAAAGGTATGCAATATTTTTGATTAAATAAAATAAAACGCTGATAAAAAGCAAATAAAAAGCACCCCGCCGAGATGTTGGCGGGGTGCTATGGTGGAAATGTGATATTTCAGCACATCATATGGGCTTATTTTACAAGCACCTTGGTGGCTGTGGTGCCGCTCACCTTGACATAGATGCCGGGGGTGAGGTTCTCGGCAGGCACTTGCACGCCTTGGAGGTTGTAGAACACTGCGTTGGTGGCTGCAGCAGCCTCCTCGGCGGTGAGAGCAAAGGGACGGATGGTGGCGTGGGGGCAG
>JBJEDD010000286.1:0-5862 GCA_051871715.1 Muribaculaceae bacterium
CTGAATTTCATATCGTGGTGCTTTGGGACTGCAAAGTTACAAAAAAATAGCGATAAAAGTTTTGTAGACAAAAAGTTTATTATGTAAAGATAAATTTTTAACTTTGCAGTGAGAAATGGACAAGAGACTATTGCGAGGAGACTTATTTGGTATTTCGGCTGCTATTGCAAGTGGGTTAGTGACCGTAATGATGGGCTTGCTGTTGCGTCGAAACGCTGATATCGTGTCTACTGTTTTTATAATCAACCTGATAGTTATAGCGCTGATTATCAGGTATATAATCACTACGGGGCGTCCATTGTATTTGGGCTTAAAAAACACTTTGCGCATCTCGCTGCTCGGTATTCCGCTCGCCGGCTCGGTCCTTTTCTGGGCTTACTCCCTTATGACGGTCAATGCCGGTATTTCCACAGCGATCTTCTTTACCTTCCCGTTGATGATGCCTATGGTCACCGCTGCCGTTATGCACGACCGCCTCAGCAACGTCGCTTTCCTCGGCATCTTAGGTGGAATTATCGGGCTCTTTTTCATCGGAAGCGGCATCATTAACAGTGAGAATGCCTCGCTCACAGGTATGATTTATGCCCTTGTAGCCGCTTTCTTTTACGCTATCTATGTTGTAGGCTTCAATCACCGCTTCATCTATCCTCTATCAGGCGCCACAATCGCCTTGTGGAGCCTCATAGCTCTCGAAGTGATATTCTTAGGATTAATAATTGCCAGAGGTTCATTTACTGTTCCCTGCGACCTAACCTCGTGGATATGTATACTTTTAACAGCGTGCTTACCTGTGTTGGTGGTTTATCCGTTCAATGGTTATTGCATCCGCTATCGTGGCTACACATTCACCTCGGTGATTTACTTCATTATGCCCATCTCTGCCATAGTTTTCGGTGGTATATTCGGGCTTCCCATCACTATGCGCACAATGATTGGCGCCTTGATTATTGCAGTCGCAGGTGCTGTTGTAGCAGGCACTCGCAATATATCACGACACATCATCCGCACCTCGTCGCTTATCCCCGCAAAACGACACAAGCACTAATGTTTTGCACACAATATTTACAGGGGCTCGTCGTTAATATAATAATGAATACGTTTGTCAAAAAAATAGGATTTACATTATTGGCGGCATTGATGGCGCCCGCTGTCTTGGCGCAGAATGGCTCCTCGGCATATAGTTGGCTCGACGTCACCTCGTCAAGTAAAATTTATGGTCTCGGCGGAATGAACATCTCGCTCGTCGATGACGACCTCTCGACTACTGACCAAAATCCCGCACTCCTCGGCAGCGAAATGTCCGGGCAGTTGGCGGTCAACTATATGCGATACATCGGTGGCAGTAACTTTGCCGGTGTACGATATGCCCACAGCGCCGGCGATCGTGCTGCATGGTCGGTCAACGTCCAATACTTCGGATATGGTTCTATCAAGGAGACCCTTGCCGACGGCACCATCCTCGGCGATTTCTCGCCCAAGGATATGTCTTTCGGCGGTTCATACTCCCACGACATTACCGACAACCTCCGTGGCGGCTTCGATATCAAGATGCTGTACAGCAGTTATGCCGACTACACGGCTTTTGCCCTCTGCACCGACCTCGGTATCAATTATTACAACAGCGACAAGGATCTCTCGCTATCATTGGTAGTCGCAAACCTCGGTGGTCAAATCAAACGCTTCGACCAAGCATACGACCGTCTGCCCATCGATGTGCGCTTGGGTTGGTCACAGACCTTCGGCACTTTCCCTATTCGCTTCTCCATCACAGCGTGGAACCTCACCAAGTGGAAACTACCCTATGTTGACTATGGCGATGGCACTGCTTCCTCCGAGCCCAAGTTGAAAGACTCTTTCACTTCCAACCTCTTCCGTCACCTGGTATTCGGTGCCGACCTCATCTCCTCCCGTAACTTCTACATCGGTGTGGGCTATAGTTACAAAACCCGATCGGATATGTCTACATATCAGCGCAATATGCTCTCGGGCTGGTCGATGACCGCAGGCATTCGCGGGCGTAATTTCGGTGTCAGCATGGCGCTCGCCCAGCCGCACACCGGTGCCACCACATTCATGGTAAACCTCAATATGGCTCTCGCAAGCCTCATTAAATAAATATATACAAATGAACACACCTCGCATAATCGTTGCAATCGACGGTTTCTCCTCATCGGGCAAGAGCACCATGGCTCGCCGCCTCGCCGCTGCCGTCGGATACAGATACATAGACTCCGGCGCCATGTACCGCGCCGTAGCCCTCTATGGCTTGGACAATGGCATCGTTGACATCAACGGCAATGTCGACACCCCTCGTCTTATCGCCGCTCTCAAGGATATCACCATAGACTTCTCGCTCCAACCCTCCGGGCGCCAGCACACTTTGCTCAACGGCGTAGACGTTGAGGAGGCTATCCGACAGTTGCGCGTCTCCAATGTGGTGTCGCAGGTGGCTGCAATCCCCGAGGTGCGCCACGCCTTGGTAGCCAAGCAACAAGCCCTCGGCGCCGACCGTGGCATCGTCATGGACGGGCGCGACATCGGCACCACCGTGTTCCCTGAAGCCGAACTCAAAATTTTTGTCGACGCATCGGCTCAGACACGCGCACAGCGTCGCCTCAGCGAGTTGCTCGCTGCCGGCTCGCAAGTGACCTTTGCCGAGGTCCTCGCCAACGTCGTTCATCGCGACGAAATCGACCGTACACGCACCGAGAGCCCCCTGCGCCGCGCCGACGATGCCATTTCTCTCGACAACTCCGAGATGACCATTGAGCAGCAAGATGCCTGGCTCATCGAACAATTCAACAACGCCATCGCTCGCCTGAATCACTGATGCCTATAGTCGAAATTGACAACATGTCGGGCTTCTGCTTCGGCGTCGTGACTGCTATACGCAAGGCTGAAGACGAACTCGCTCAAAGCGGTTCGCTCTACTGTCTTGGCGACATCGTCCACAATAGCAACGAAGTCGAGCGCCTCCAACGTTGTGGCTTGCGCACCATCACCCACGCTGAGATGGCTGATTTACACGATGTGAAGGTCCTCCTGCGCGCCCATGGCGAGCCTCCATCGACCTACGACCTCGCCCTGCGCAACAATATTGACATCATCGACGCCACCTGTCCCGTGGTACTCAAACTACAGCAACGCATCAAGGAGGCTTACACCTCCGCGCCCGAGGGTCAGCGCCCGCAGATTGTAATCTACGGACAGACCGGGCACGCCGAGGTCAACGGCTTGGTGGGACAGACCGCCGGCACAGCCATCGTCGTAGAGGATATCGACGACCTCGACATCATTGACTTCTCGCGCGATATTGCCCTGTACTCACAGACCACCAAGAGTATCGAGGGCTTCCACGCCATCATCGACGAGATACGCCGTCGACTACTTCCCCCGGCTCGCTTGATGTCCTACGACACCATATGCCGCCAAGTCGCCGGGCGTGTCGAGCATCTCGGCGATTTCGCTGCCACACACGATGTTATCATCTTTGTTGCCGGCACCAAGAGCAGTAACGGCAAGATTTTGTACAACCACTGCAAGAGCGTCAACGACCGCACTTTCCTCGTGGCTGACGAGTCGCAATTGCAAGCCGAGTGGCTCACCGAAGCCGACACCATCGGCATTTGTGGTGCCACATCGACCCCTCGACGCCTCATGGAAGAGGTCAAGAGCAAGGTCTACCAACTCCTCGACAACAAGTAAACATGGCTACCCGCACACCCAATACTCCCAAACGACGTAAACGCAAGCGCAAGGGGCGCCTGCGCAAAGGGCGCATCTCCGTTGTCCTATTCATTCTTATTCTCATCATCGCCGGCATCGTGTGGCTGTGCCGCTGTTGTGGCGACAACCTCATCGACTCGCCCTCAGTACCCATTACCGAGGCTGCCGAGGCAGGACGGCGCGATGCCGCAATCGCTGTATCGGCACCAGAGGGCACCATGGCACGACAAAACGCACTCCTGCGCATCCATGCACGCCACTCCGAGTTGATGCACAACGGCTTCAAGCAAGCCGCCGACGAGTATCTAAATGCCGCTGATAACTACCTGAATACCCACACTTATAGCAAATGACCGAAACAACTTACAGCATTCGCCCTGCCACTCCCGACGATGCACAAGCCATCGCTCAAGCAATCCTGTGGGGTATAGGCAGCGAAATTACCGAGAATTTTGCCGGCTCACCCGAGCGCGTGCCATTGGTCAAGCAAATGTTTGCCAACCTCGCCGCCATGGAGCACACCCAATATAGTTACCTCAATACCTTGATCGCACAAGCCGCGGATGGCTCTGTCGCCGGAGTCCTCGTGGCTTATGACGGCGCTCGTCTATACGACTTGCGACATGCCTTTGCCAATGAGGCACACAAGGTCCTGGGCTTAGAGGTAGATTTTGCCGCTATGGGCGATGAGACCTCAGATGACGAGGTTTATCTCGACACCCTCGCCGTATTCCCCGAGCACCGTCGCCAGGGCTTGGCTCGGAAATTAATACTTGCCACTATTGAGCGCCACAAGCACCTCGGTAAGCCGACAGGACTACTCTGCGACCCACCAAATGTAAACGCCCACCGCCTCTACGAGGCGATAGGCTTCCGCACCATCAATCAACGCCCCTTTGCCGGCGTGATGATGGACCATATGGTTATTTATTGATGATTAGCGGACTTCGATAATGCAATCGGCAGGTTGACGCACATTCTCATCGAGGATGATATCGCCATAGCCGTCTGCGATTATGTGTCCTGAAGTGGGATTTTTGACGCTCGTCACATTACCGCGTATATCGGCTTGCAAGGTAGAGTCTTCAAATGCCAAATCGCAGTCGGGCGCCATAGTGCAATTCTCCATCACAAGGTCATGACAATAGCATAACGGCTGTGTTCCTGATATCGAGCAATCTACGAGGTGCAGGCGGTGTGAGTGCCAGCCCAAATATTCGCCGGTAAGTTTACAATTAATTAATGTAACATCTTCGGTATTCCAGAATGCATCTTTTGCATCAATAACGGCATCGCGAATTACCACATTGCGACAGTACTGAAAGGCATAATTACCTTGATGGCGATAATCGTTTATATCAATATCGCTGCTGTGCATGAAGAGGTAATCGGCATGCTCGACATCAACGTTACGCAATTTTACACTGTGGCAATGCCACAAGGTCTCCTGTGCGTCGGGGATATGGACATTGGTCAACTGCAGGTCACGCATTTCGCGAAACATCTTGGGTGCCTCGACAATGGTATCGGTCATAACGAGATGGTTTGAGTACCACAAGGCGGCGCGTGCTCCCGGGGTGAATAGACAACGATGGACCTTGAAGCCGTCGACGTGCCACAGAGGATATTTACCCTCGAAGCGACAACCGTCGACCTCAATATTACTGCAACACTTGAGCGCCGATTCTCCGGCATGAATGGTCACACCCTCGAGCCTTAAGTCGTGCGAAGCGAACAACGGTCGCTCGCCACCGAACTCTTCATTTTTGATAATTCGCATAGGTTTTAAGTAGTTTTTCGCCACAAAGATACGGCTTTAGGGGCATTTTTACCCAAAATTTTGAGACTTTTTTTGTTTTTTTCTCATAAAATATAGATTTTATTCCGAAAATTTGTATCTTTGCAACATATTAATCATTTAATACCTATTGTCATGAAAGAACTTATCGAAAAAGTTGCTGAGTTGTATGCCGCATTTAGCAAGGATGCAACCGCTCAAGTTGAAAATGGTAACAAGGCTGCCGGTGCTCGCGCACGCAAGGCATCTTTGGAAATTGAGAAAGCTATGAAGGCTTTCCGCAAGGCCTCCCTCGAAGCCGTTAAGAAATAATCGGCATTCAGGCAAAAAACACGAAG
>JBJEDD010000287.1:0-1540 GCA_051871715.1 Muribaculaceae bacterium
GTTGAGTTCCAACATGCCTACAGCCATAAACAGGGTCATCAAAAAAGTGAATAGGTGGTATCCGGCAAGGGTGCAACCTACGATCAGGGCTACGTAAACAATGCCCGAGAGTGAGCGAGTGAGTAGTTTATTCATTGCTCCGGATTAATTTTTTGAGTTTGTTCTCCTTCGATTTCTTCAGGTGACAATTCGGGGAGGTCTTTGATTTTAACCTTCATTTGGTCAAAGCCTTGCCCATATACACCGTTGACATTAGCTTGAGTGATGAAGGCATCGCGGTCGATAGACTTAATGATACGGAAAATATTTACAGCCTCGATTTTGCGGCACATCACCATGAGGATTTTGACTTCTTGCTTGCTATACCAGCCCATGCCATTAATAACGGTGCAACCACGCTTGGCTTGATTATTTACGGCATTTGCAATTTCTTTCCAACGGCGCGAGAAGATGGTGAATTGCACGGCTTGGCGGTTGGAGTTGACCATCATATCAGCCATATACGAACTCATAAACAGCACGATGAAACCATAGATAACAGTCTCGATAGTGTGGAATATGAAGAACGACGACGAAATGATGCACATATCGACATAAATCATTGTGCGACCGATAGTTACATTGGTGTGCTTGGCGACCATAGCAGCGACGATATCAGTGCCGCCGGTCGAGCCGTTGTGGACGAAAGCAATGCCGATGCCGGCGCCAGCCAAGATGCCGCCAATGACGCAACTGAGGAATGGGTCGAGCTTGAAGATATCGCCACATAGTGGAATTGCGATACCCATCATTAACGAAATCATCGTAGCACCGAAGATAGTGCCGAAGACAAACTGCTTACCTACTATTTTGTAAGCGAACGCCAACAAGATAAGGTTGAGACCATAGTTGGCGACAGCCACCGGGATACCAAGAGTGAGGTATAAAATGGTACTGAGACCGGCAACACCACCGATAACGACATTGTGAGGTAAGATAAACGATGCGAAGCCGAAGGCGTATAAAGAAACGCCTAAAGTAATGAAAATGTAGTCCTTGGCGCTGCGCCACAAGACGATTCCAGTGTTGGGCATTTAGATGGTATTAATTACTTTTTTGTTTTGTTGATAAATCTGTGCGCAAAGTTATGCAAAAAAATCGATTTTTATTCGTAATTTTGCACAAAATAAATAAATCAACGGACTTCGAGAATGATAGATATCTTTATTCCCCTTGCACTGTTTGATGCAAGTTCGCTATTTACAATGTTCGCCGAGAATGCCAACTACTGGTTTGTGTTTGCATTCATGGTGATTGAGAGTTCATTCATACCCTTTCCATCGGAGATTGTTGTGCCGCCGGCGGCGTATTTTGCAGCCACGCGAGGCGATATCTCGGTAGTGGGGATTGTGGCAGTAGCTACAGCCGGAGCTATAGTCGGCGCATTAATTAATTATGGACTCTCGCTATGGATTGGTCGCCCATTGGTATACAAATTTGCCAATTCGCGATTTGGTCATGCTTGTCTCATCGACCAAGCCAAGGTTGAGAAAGCCGAGCA
>JBJEDD010000288.1:0-1524 GCA_051871715.1 Muribaculaceae bacterium
GTTACCTCCAATGGGCGCGAGAGGTCGATGGTGTGACCTTCAAGTTCGGGAGTGACAATCGCTCCGGAGGGTCCCAATTTTGCACGCTCAACATATACCTTCGAGAGGTCTATCTTGTCGGAAATATATACTACAATGCGGCGAGCCGGCACATCTATATATGAGGTGCCAATCTGCCCCGTGACACTGAAATAGCGCTCAATATTTTGCTCGGCACAGATTGTCCACGTCCACGATTGATAAATATGCAGATTAACTTTTATAGGCTTATTGAGATTGAGCGCACCGGTAAGAGCATCTCCTTCAATGGTCGCGCCCGGCGTGATACTATATTCTTGAACTGTGATATTGGAGAGATCTGCCATCTCGTCGAAGTACAGCGTGACGATGCAGTTGGTCGAGTCAATCAATGCTGCTTTCTCCTGACCTTCGGCAACAAAAGTAGTGAAGTTGGCTTGTATGCGCGGATAAGGCACATCATTCTTGATGCACGAGGCGAGAAGTGCCATCACGGCAACCAACATATACACAAGCCTTACTCTCATATCACGACCATCAGTCCGAAACTGATATTAAAAATGTTAAACTTAAAGTTGGCACTTGATGTGAAGCGAGTGCCCTCATCGATGCCGTCGGTCACCTGATGCTCGCGGCGGAAGTTCAAGCCAAAGACACCAAAAGACACATTGAAGGCTACATACTCCTGGATAAACACAGCCACGCCCGGGCTGAAGTTAATGCTCGCACGGGTGATGGTAGTCTTGGTATCTTTGGGTTTGCTATCATAGATGCGCTTGAAGCGCGATGAGCCGGAGCCGAAGGTCAAGTCTACCTCGTTGAAAATCGAGAATATCTTTCCCTTGTTCAATCCGATATAATTGCGATAAAATACCGATGTCGAGAAGCTGTGTGTATAGTAACTTACATCCTTCAATTCAAAGTTAATGTCCTCATCAAAGTCAACGCGCAGGTTGTGCAAATCGCCAATTCCACGCGAGTAGTCAAAGCGGATACCCACCGACTGATTATGACGAATGAAGTAACTGAGCCACGGCTTGATTGAGTAAATCTTGCCATCGAAATCAGCATCCTCGATAATTGACAATATAGATGAATCTTCTGTACCCAACTCGCCATATGAGGCTGTGAGACCAAATGCCCATTTGCCCTTGGGTATATACATATAATTATATAGACCTCGGTCGTATCTACCAAAGTTGCGCTCCGGGATGACGAGGTTGACCGTATCGCCATCGACTATCACCTTCTCTTCGGCATCTGGATTAGGCAAGGCGAGCGACTTGCGCACCACTTGCTGAGCAGTCGCCATACATGCGGCTAACGAAAGAATACATATTATAAATAATAGCCGCTTCATCATATATAGAATGCCACCCCGAAGGTGATTGAAAACAGATTAACCTTAAAGTTGGCTCCCGAGGTATGGCGATTGGCTATCTGCACCTGATCGGTCACCGAGCGTGTCTTGGAATAGTTAAAGCCAAGAACTCCGACATTCACCTC
>JBJEDD010000289.1:0-5751 GCA_051871715.1 Muribaculaceae bacterium
CGATGCTCTCGATGTATCCGCCTTCCGAAAAGAAATAATTGATGAGCGAAGGGTCACCGTAAATAGTGACTTCGCAAGACTCACTGATTTGGCAGCCCACTGTTGTGCCGGTGATAGCGAGGGTCTCCTCGTCCCACACGGCGGGAGTCACCAGGTATTCGACGGGACCATAGCCACAGTCCACGTCGATGTAGGTCTCCTCGGTGGCACCGATGATGAAACTGAAAGATGGTTGGGTGCCATCGGTCTTGAACTTGATGGCAACCTGGTCTTGTGCAACTGCCGCGCCCGCAAACATCAGGGCGGCAGCCATTGACATTAATGCTTTTCTCATATATGTTTACAATTTTTTATTTCACAACAATGCGACGCGAGTGAGCGCCATTAACATTCACGACATAGATGCCCGAGGCGAGAGCCGAGAGGTCCACAGTGGCTTGGTCGCCTTGCTCGGCGGTAGCGGCAACCACTGCGCCCTGGAGGTTATACACCTTGACATCCATGGCAGCAGTGCCGCCGAGGAAGAGTTCAAAGGCGTTGTGGTCGACGGTCTTAATCATCAAGACGTTGTCACTGTCGGCAACGGGACCGGCTACCGAGCCGCGACGGATAGCCTCCTTGAGCCCGGCATAGGCATCAAACTTGCCGGCGCCCCACTGCACGGGATTGCCTGCGAGGACATCCTCGTCGCGTACCGCGGTGGCGGTGATGATTTCCTTGACGTCATTGATGGTGAGTGTGGGATTGGCTTGGAGCCACAGGGCGATAGAGCCGGCGACATAGGGTGCCGACATCGACGTGCCCATAGCGGGGCACCAGTAGTTGATGCGGTCGTCCTCGTAGAGCACGGCGCTGAGGGCGGCATCGGTAACGCCGTTTTCAGGCTCATTCACATAGTATTGGCTGCACGAGGAGATGACCACGGCACCGGGTGCGCACACATGGGGCAGGCTGCGACCGTCCTTGAGTACGCCGTATGACGAGAACGAACTTACGCCACCGGCGGTGAACAAGCCGCTATAGTTATATGTCTTACCATCGAGACCGCCCCAGGTATCGCCGGTGTTGTACGAGCCGACGGCGAGGATATCATTGGCGCATGCCATATCCGAGATGGTGCAGTCGGTGGAGCCGTCGTCCCAGCCCTCAATATCGTAGTCGTCAAGGACGCCGAACATACCGTCGCCGTAGCACTCGATGCGCTGTCCCGGCTCGCCGGTGACGACGAAGCCCAAGATGTAATTACCTGTGGCATTGAGTGTTGTGCTATTGACAGTGTAGAAGTCCATCAAGCCCATATATTCCTCGGTATCGTCGTCATAGTCCCAACCCACGCCTACATAGCCTGAGAAGGCATTGGAGAAGGCGGCATCGGAGATATCGTTGTCGTATTCGATAAAGTCGCTTGAGCAGTAGTACTGGGGCTCGCCCTCCGCCTGACCGTCAAGCACGGGCATGCGGTAGGAGATGCGACCACGCGATTTATTGAAGATAACGCCTTGCAACGAGAAGGGCTTGTCGCTGTACATGCGCACCTGTCCATAGCGAATATTGGCTGCATAAGTAGGCAAGATGAAGGTTTTCGCCTCGACATCGTCATCGGTGAGGGTCTTGACCAGCGACAGGGGTATATCGCCCTCGTTGCCGGCAGATACCACGATGATGGCTTCCTCGGCGGCTTTGTCGAGGAATTGCGACATCACGCTCTTGCCGCTGTGCGAGCCATAGTTGCTACCGAGCGAGAGGTTGATGACGCATGGCTCCTTGACCCAATAGGCATAGTCGAGGATGCGGTCCATGCCGATAGCGATGAGGTCGTCGTAGGTGTCGCCACAGGTAGCGGCGATATCCGACTCATAGGCAACGCCATAGTAGGGATTATCAACGACATCTACCGGGGCAATCTGCGTGTTTTGGATCACGGCAGCCTCCAACTCACCGCGATAACTGCCCGCCATAATACCCATTGTGTGAGTGCCGTGGAAGGTGTATTCGGTGTCGGTGGTGAACATATTGATGTGGTCGCTATCGTATTCTATACCCGTCCAATAGTCGGGTGATGAGTAGTCAATATAGATATGTGCGAGGTATTTGATGCGGCTGTTGCCGTCGGCATCACGGAAATTGATATGATTGGGGTCCATACCTCCATCGACGATACCGGTCACGACACCGGCGCCGGTGTAGGGCTGGTCGAGGTCTTCACCGGCATGAATGCGCGAGACACCCGAGGCGGGGCGAGCGCGGTCCATGAGCAGGTTGCGCGGGCGCGAGAGTTCAAATTGGCGGATGCCGGGCAGAGCGGCGATGCGCTCGACATCAGCGGTGGGCATTGACACCACAGCGATATTGCCGCGCACAGTGGCTACGGTAAGCCCCTCGGCTTCAAGGTCTTCGACAGTACAACCGTCGTTAAGGACCACCATAGCGGTAGTCGTAGCGCCACGCAGGGCTGCAGCGCGCATGGGTGATGACAGGGTGGCTTGCCCGCGGGATGCCCCGTTGAGCAACATGCGGTCGGCAAGGGTGAGACGAGCGTCAACGCCGGTCGCACTCAGCGCAAGTAGGACTGCACATGTGAGTAGTTTTTTCATCGATGCAAAGGTATATGAATATTTGGTAATAATTATTAATTGCGTGTGTTAAGAAAAGAAACAAGGCTGTCCGAGGTCACAAGGACCTCGGATAGCCCGGTTAAATAGAGTGTTACAGAGAAATTACTTCTCCGTGGAAGGAGTTCATTTTACGATAATCTTCTGACCACCGCGTACATATACGCCGGCGGGGAGGTTGGAGGAGGTAACGCGGATACCCTGGAGGTTGTAGGTCTCAGCGTTGGCATTGTTGCCGTCGAGCGAGATAGCAGAGATACCGCTTTCCTTGTCAACCTTTACATAGAGGGTGTTGGAAGCCTCGGTGATGGTGAAGGTGTAGGTGCCGTCTTCGCCGATAGCCACAGCCTCGCCATTGAGGGTACACTCGGATACCTCGGCATTGGCATCGGGAGTGATGCACACCTGGGTACCGTTGAGGCAAGTAAAGTCGGTGAGTTCTTGAGGCACAAGGATATCAACAGTGGCAGTGGTGCCGGGGATGAATTCGCCCTCGGCAGTTACTGCTACGCTGCACTCAACAGCCTCGGCTGCAAGATAAGCCTTGACAACGTCGCCATCTTCGGGAGTTACATTGAATGTGGAGCCACCGGAATAGAGGGGATCAACCAACACGTTGTTGAGGTAAAGTTGAGTGGAGGCAGCGCCTGCCCAACCGAAGGCAAAGGGGCAGTAGGCGTCGGTGAAGCCGATAACAGTGTAGCCATTCTCCACAGTGTAGTTGTCGCGAACGTAGTTCTGGATGCTGAAGTAGTACATAGCAGCCGATTGGTCATCAACCCAGAATACAAATTGCTTGTCAAGAACGATAGCCTTGCCTTCGAGTTTGATTGTCATACCTTCAACAACGTCAATATAGTTGTTTTCGCTTTGATCGGTTTCAACACCTTCGACCACGGAAGAAGCGGATACCAATTCATAGCCTGCAGCAAGTTTCCAGAAGATGGTTGCACCATTCTCGCTCAACTCCACTTCATTGTCGCCTGCATTGAGGGTCAAGAGGTTATCGGCTGAGCCATATTGCTTATATACAAGGAAGGCAGCGGGCTCGTTAACGTTAACTGTAGCCTTCACTGTGCCATAAGGATGGGCAGCGATATTGATGACTGCATCTTCGGTGGGAGTGAACGACAGATAATAGTAGAAGTAAGTGAGGTCTTGATCTACACCATTGATGGTAATGGCATCTACCTTGTAGTCACGGTTGAAGTTGATAGCCACGTTGTCACCAACTTGAACGGACAAGTTTTTGCCGTCAAACTCTACAGTATTATAGTTCACCGAAATACTTGTGATAAGACCGGGGCAATTCTCAGCGTCATAAACAAATTCGAGGTTGCAAGGAATTTCGGGATATATCGCCTCAACAACAACATCGCAACCGTCGGAGAGGGGCACCTCAACCGATGAGTCTGTAATAGGAACATCCTCACCATTGAGTGTCACTTTGTAGAGGTTCTTGTAGCCACGCGATGCCACATAGAGCGAAGTCTCGACATTGGGGTCGAACTTGTAGGTGGTTGTGCCCTCAGTGAGGGTGAGGACTGCGGATGTACCCTTGAGCGAAGCCATTACCTGCGAGGGGTCGTCAACTGTAAGGGTGAACGACGCGGTGCGAGTGGCATTCAAGTCGATAGTCTTGATGTAGAAGGTCTTGCCTTCATTGTCGGGATAGCAACCGGTGTAAAATGTGGAGCCATATACGCTCTGAGCGGTGCCATTCTCATCAAGGATGGACTCGAAAGCATAGTCGGACTTCAAGTTAACCTGAACCGAAGTATAGGTGTCGCGAGTGATGACATTGTCACCGGCTACCAAAGTAAACTCGGGATCCTCGGCATAGTTAAATGTTAAATAAACAGCATCGGGATTGTCAATATTTAATGTGATAGTGACCTGGGCTGATGCTTGGAGCCCGAAAATTGCAATAAATGCAATAGAAATGAACGAGTAAAACTTTTTCATTTACTTATAAGTGGAATTAGTTAATATTGGTTATTGTGAAAGTGATTGTACATAATTGGAACGCTTTCGCGGTGCAAAAGTAATATTTTATCTTAAAATCACCAAATATTTTGCAAAATATTTTCGTAAAGCGTTAAAAAAATTACAAAACAACACTTATATAACAACTAAAAATTCCGGGACCGTAGGCTCACGCCGGGGTCCCGGAGGGTAATCAGTATGTTTACTTATCTTACCAATATCTTCTTACCACCGCGGATATATACACCGGCGGGGAGGGTGTTGACATCGTTGCTGACGCGAATACCCTGGAGGTTGTAGACCTCGGCATTGTCAGCGGTATCGTTGATGGCGCTGAAGATGCCCGAGCCCTTGAGGTTAACTACCACGTTGGTGGTGGCATCGTTGACTACGAAAACAAATTTGCCCTCGGCATCTGCATCGACAGCAGCGCCATTGACGCCAACCTCGATTGTAGCGTCACCGTTAGGGGTGATAATCATCTCGGTGCCATTGAAGCAAGCAAAAGCCGCTGAGGTCTCAACACTTACCACCTTGTCGGCAATGATACCTACCGACTCCAAACCGCTACCACTGAAATTCACAGCGCACTCGGTAGGTTCACCGGTAAGGAATACCTTAACGACATCGTTCTCGGCAACGGTGAGTTTGTAGTATGATGGCTGACCTGTTTCTGAAGCTTGCTTAACGCCGTTAATATATGCCCAGGTAGTGAAAGGACCGGTAGGACCATAAAATGTAAGAACTAATAGATTAGAAAAGTCCTTGGGTTCCAATACATTGTAGCCGTTAACTATACCATCGCCGAATTTATTAGCAGCAGGATATGTATCACCTTCATCTACAGAGAATACATTTGTTGCTACTGAGCGGTCATCGACCCAAAAGATAAAACTACCGGCAAAAGCGGGAACTGCAAAATTTGCCACAAGGGCACACAGAATGATTGAGTAAAACTTTTTCATAAGAAGTGGAATTAAAAAGTTGAAAAGTTACAGTATGTTAATTAAATTGTACACTATGTATGATAATTCTGGTGCAAAAGTAGTATTATTGATAGATATGACCAAATTTTTCACGAAAATTTTTCTGAAAACCAACGGGAGTTTGTCACTTTGACCGTGTAAGTGCCTGAAAAAATTTTTTAATGAAT
>JBJEDD010000290.1:0-5718 GCA_051871715.1 Muribaculaceae bacterium
AAGTGATTTGTATTTTATGATAAAGAATTTAATTTGGAATTAGATATACAAAGAAATAAAGATATATATGAACGACACAAACAATTGTATGGGCAACCAGATAAATACTATATTGAAGATTCTGACACAGTACGATATAGCTTTTTTGTTCACGATAAACAGAAAAAAATTTATTTAGATAATATTTTTGAGATCTCCTACAAAGATATTTTGAGCTTTACATGCGAAGACAATTCAAGGATTATAGCGACTTCCTCGACCAAAACAAACACTGGCTCCGCAATTGGGAGAGCAGTTGTTGGAGGTGTTCTGGCAGGTCCTATTGGGGCCATCATCGGCGGTTCAACAGCTAGTAAAACAACAGAAACTGTACAAGATGAAAACTCAAAATTACACGATTATACAATAATAATAAATGTAAATGACCTAAAATTTCCAATACGATATTTGCATATTGGTTCTAATACAAGCGTTGCTCAAGAAATAATAGGAATACTAAATATCATTACGAGAATGCATCATTAATACAATATTCACTGCTGGACATAAGATGATTATAGCCAACGTAGTGAGCACCACATGGGGCTTTCGTTCCTATAAAAATCGCCCCGAAGTGTCGGTATCTTTGGCTCAATCGCACCCATAGCAACAAAAGCATAACAAATAACAGACATCTTACACGGATATAATGTATCAAAATCGTTGGAATTTTAGTATTTATTTGGCTAGAGGGGAAGGGGATGGTGACAGATTGGCAGAAGTGTGACATGTGCAACTATGGTGGCACAAGTTTTGTTAGTATTCAAAGCAGAAACATCAAAACAACGAATATTAACAAGAAAAAACAATAAAAACTACAAGATTATGGGAAAGATTATAGGTATCGACTTAGGCACGACCAACTCGTGCGTCGCAGTCCTGGAGGGCAAAGAGCCCCAAGTAATTCCTAACAGCGAAGGACGTAACACTACCCCGTCGGTGGTAGCCTTTGTTGAAGGAGGCGAGCGCAAAGTGGGTGACCCCGCCAAGCGCCAAGCAATCACCAACCCCAAGCGCACCATCTACTCGATCAAGCGCTTCATGGGCGAGACATATGACCAAGTAACCAAGGAAATCGAGCGCGTACCTTACAATGTAGTACGCGGCGACAACAACACCCCGCGCATCGACATCGAAGGTCGCGAATACACCCCGCAGGAAATCTCGGCAATGATACTTCAGAAGATGAAGAAGACCGCCGAAGACTACCTGGGCACCACAGTCGACGAGGCTGTGATCACCGTGCCGGCATACTTCAACGACTCGCAGCGCCAAGCCACTAAGGAAGCCGGCGAAATCGCCGGATTGAAGGTGCGCCGTATCGTCAACGAGCCTACCGCAGCAGCCCTCGCCTATGGCTTGGACAAGACCAATAAAGACCAGAAGATCGCCGTATTTGACCTCGGTGGCGGTACATTTGATATCTCCATCCTCGAGTTGGGCGACGGTGTATTTGAGGTGAAGTCGACCAACGGCGACACACACCTCGGTGGCGATGACTTCGACCATGTGATCATCGACTGGCTCGCCGGCGAGTTCCTCGCAGAGGAAGGCGTTGACCTCCGCCAAGACCCGATGGCACTCCAGCGCCTCAAAGAGGCTGCCGAGAAAGCCAAGATCGAACTTTCGTCGACCACATCGACCGAAATCAACTTGCCGTATATCATGCCGGTGAACGGTGTGCCCAAGCACTTGGTAAAGACCCTCACCCGCGCCAAATTTGAGCAACTCGCCGACAACCTCATTCATCGCACCCTCAAGCCCTGCGAAGATGCACTGCGCGATGCAGGACTCAGCGCTCGCGATATCGATGAGGTAATCCTCGTGGGTGGCTCGACCCGTATCCCCGCAATCCAGCAGATAGTTGAGAAATTCTTCGGTCGCACCCCGTCGAAGGGCGTCAACCCCGATGAAGTGGTAGCCGTAGGTGCCGCTATCCAAGGCGGTGTCCTCTCGGGCGATGTGAAGGACGTAGTGCTGCTCGACGTAGTACCTCTGTCGGTGGGTATCGAGACCCTCGGCGGCGTGATGACCAAGCTCATCGATGCCAACACCACCATCCCGACTCGCAAGAGCGAGGTGTTCTCCACCGCAGCCGACAATCAGCCTTCTGTAGAGATTATCGTCCTGCAAGGCGAGCGCCCCATGGCAAAGGATGACAAGATGCTCGGACGCTTCCACCTCGATGGCATCGCTCCCGCACCCCGCGGTATTCCTCAGATCGAAGTAACCTTTGAGATTGACGCCAACGGCATCCTCAACGTATCTGCCAAGGATAAGGCTACCGGCAAGGAGCAATCGATCCGCATCGAAGCCTCCAGCGGTCTTACCGACGCCGAAATCAAGCGTATGAAGGACGAGGCAGCCGCCAACGCCGCAGCCGACGCCAAGGAGAAGGAGCGCATCGACACCCTCAACAAGGCAGATGCAATCATCTTCCAGACCGAGAAGCAACTGGGCGAGATGGGTGACAAGTTGTCAGCCGACCACCGCAGCGCTATCCAAGCCGCTGTTGACCACTTGAAGGAAGCCCACAAGAACCAAGATATCGCCGGCATCGAGGCAGGTATCAAGGAGATTGAGACCGCCTTCGGTCAGGCACAGCAGGACATCCTCAATGCTCAGGCACAAGCCCAGCAGGGTGCTCAGCAAGGTTTCAACCAGGGTGCAGCCGGTGGCTTCAGCCAAGCCAATAACAACGGCGGCAACGACAACGGCGTGACCGACGTAGACTTCGAAGAAGTAAAATAACCCACTGAAACACAATCATAAAAAGCGGGTGCTGACATCAAAATCAGCCCCCGCTTTTTTATTGCACATTACAAGAAATACAACTACTTACTAAGATATTCATTTATAATGAATTAGGCAAGTCTTTCGGTATTTTTGTGGCGTTTCATCCCGTGTTTTTGTGGCATTTCATCCCGTATTCTTGTGGCATTTCATCCGGTATTCTTGTGGTAAATGAGCGAGGGGGCTGCGAATTGTGACGCAGCCCCCTTGCTATTATGTGACCGGATGGGGATTAGTAAGCGACCTTGATAGTGGCGCCATCGGCGGTGAGGAGCACGATGCCGTGCCCGGCGGGCAAGGCGATTTCGGTGCCTGTGGAGGTGGCAATGACGCGCCCGGCGAGGTCGGTGAGGACGATGCGCTCGGCGGGAGCGGCGAGATGAGCCACGCCACCGTTAACGGCTACACACAAGCGGGTAGGTTCGACGGATATGCCACGCACGCCCTGGGTGATGTCGTAATTCTGGTAGATAGCCTTGACGTCGAACGAGCAAGCGGCGTCGACCTCGTTGCCGAAGTTGAATACCATAGACTTGATTTGGATGGGGAACGAGGTAATATCCTCGCTGTCAATGAAGTCGGAGAGGAGGAAACGGACTGTCGACTCGCCGGCGGGGATGTCGGCAATTTCCATGGTCTGCACAGCGGGATTATTGGCGGTAATCACATTGATCAAGAGGCGAGTGAGCACGGTGTTGCCCGAGTTGATGACGAAGTCGAATGCCTCGGGAATGCCATAGGTGTAGGACTCGTTGACCATGGTGAGTTGCAACTTGGGGTTGCGAGTCTTGGAGATGGTAAACTGGACGTTGAAGCCCTCGCCTTCGGGAGTGACTACGAGGTTGGCAATATCGGTCTTGGACGAGCGCCATGACGATACGGCATCCTCGGCATACAACGGGAGGATGTAGTTGTCGTGGTTCTCGACGATGACAGTTTGCTCAACGACGATGTCGTCGAGGCGCCCGACCACTGTAGTGGTGCCGTTGGCAACGGCTGTAATGACGCCGGAGGCATCAACAGTGGCGATGGACTCGTCGCTGCTGGTCCATGAGAGGGCAGCGGGATTGAGACCCACTTGTGCGCCCTTGACCATCGAATACAAGCCGATGGTATAGGGGTGAGTGTTGTCGATAATTACGGAGGGGATAGAGAGGGTAGCCTCGCTGGCATTGGCGATTTCGATGGGCACCGAGCAGGTGAGGTCGCCCACATGAGCGGTGAGGGCATGCATACCGCTGCCGGTGATGAAGATGGTGTGACCGTCGTCAACGATTTCGCCAAACTCGGGTTCGCAGGTGAGGGTATAGTCCTTGTAGTCGGTGTCGATGCACAAGCCATACTTGTTGAACGCCATGATGCGCGGGGTGTAGAGCCCGAGGTAAGGCATGATGGGATTGTAATCGTAGAATTGGATTTCGGCGACTTCGTTATCCTCGGGAGCCTCGAGGACAGCGTAAATAGCGTTGGAAACAGCGCGTTCGCTACCGTCGGAGCAATGGTTGCGGACGCCGAGCGCCTCGGTGTAGAGGGTTGAAGAGCCACCGCCGTCGAGGTTGACAGCCTCATGACAGCCTGCGAAGATCATCACATCGCCGAGTGTGCCGGTGGTGACGCCCACCGAAGCGACGGTGCGGCCGTCAATGACCATGATGACCACCTTGCTGCCGTCCTCGCTGAAGCCGATGCCGGTGCGGGGGTGACGGTCGGAGGCATCACCGCGCTCGCTCTCACTGTCGAGGTTGACGCCGCCGCCCACATTCTTGGGGTTGCCCGACATGATGCATGAGGGATAGATGCGCTCGCCATCGGGGGTGAGGGTGATATTGTCAAAGGTGACGATGTCGCCGACTTGGAGGCTATTAACGAAGTCGTTGGCGGTGCCACGACCGAGGATCACGAAGCCATCGGAGGGGATATCACGGTCGCCGGTGTGAGTGGCAGTGGAGGTGACCTCCATGCGATAAGTGCCGCCGGCGGTGAATTGGTCGCCCTCGACGAGGCGAGCGGTCACTTCTGAGCAGTTGTCGGCGAGTTGGGGATGGTTGGTTGAGCCGTAGTATTTGGGGGTAAAGAGCGATACGGAGTTGTCGCGAGCGCCCTCATTGATAGATTGGAAACTCACAGTTGTCTCGCCACAGGTGGCAGTGCCTGTGAGGAAGCTGAGGCGGCAGATGCGAGCGATGCCCTCCATGTCGACCGAGAATTGATATGAGCCGTAGGAGGTGCGGAATATTTCGCCGTCAACAGCGAAGGCATTGACAGGAGTACCGACGGTGCTGGAGCCATTGGAGGCGTTGCCCGAGGTTACATAGAAGTCGCCATTGGAGCCGGCGAAGTAGTGCAAGCCGTCGTGGGTGTGGTTGGCAGCCATGACCGAAGTGCGAGCATTGCCGGCAAGTTTGTCGCCACCGCTGAGGCAGCGCAACGATACGCCGGGGACAGTGCGGTCGATGGTGAGGTAGAACACGTTAAGCGAGTAAGGACCGGTGAGACGCAGCGAAGTCTGAGTGGTGCCGGGACCAACCTTAGCATGGAACACAGTGTCGACGTCATACACACCCGAGCCGGTTGTGACAGTGGTGCCACGCCCCGATGCCGAGATGACGCCGGCGATGAGAAGCAATGAAAGTAATAATTGTTTCATGGTAATAATGGTGTCTTAGAGGTTATTATTCACTGCAAAATTAAACAATAAATTTGTGCAAAGCAAATAAAAAGCGAAAATGGCCGGGAATTCTCACGAACGCCGACCATTCACACAAATCAACTTATGAAAAAAATTCTATTATGAACCGGGATATTTATAAAGTAAAGATGCTATCAATTAGGGTATTACATGCGGCGAGGAGGACGCGGTGCCCCGGCTGGGGGAGCGGGCGGACC
>JBJEDD010000291.1:0-1508 GCA_051871715.1 Muribaculaceae bacterium
GCCCCCTATCAACCGACAGCCCGAGCATCCCCGATGCCCGGGCTGTTTTTTTGTTCCACTATTGCGTAAGTGCCAAATATATACTACCTTTGCAGATTGAAAACAGTTTTTTAACCCGCAAATTCACGGATTATTTATGGATAAAGTAGCGAAAGGAATGTACGTAGAACTTATCTACGACTTGTACAAGATAGAGGATGACGGCACCGAGGAATTGGTACACCAAGTCGATGAGGAGGACCCCGAGGGTGTCATTTTTGGTGTCACTCAAGGTATGGTTGTACCCTTGGAGCGCGCCCTCGAGGGCATGGCTGTAGGCGAAGAATTTGACGTCGTTGCCACTGCCGACGAGGCTTACGGGCAGCGTTCCGAGGATTTCGTCGTTTCCCTGGACAAGCAACTTTTTGAGGTTGACGGCAAGTTTGACCCCGAGATGGTGCATGTAGGCGCTTCCTTGCCCATGATTGATGCCAACGGCTTCCGCATCGAGGGCGTTGTCACTGCCGTAGGATCCGACACAGTCACTATGGATTTCAACCATCCTCTTACCGGCAAGTCTGTGCGCCTGCGCGGGCATGTGTCGCTGGTGCGTCCCGCTACAGATGAAGAAATCAAATTCGCCACTTCGCCGTCTTGCGGTGGCTGTTGTGGAGGCGACGCCGATTGTGGCGGTGGTAGCTGCGGCTCGTGTCATTGCAATTAACCTCTCTCTAATTCCCTAATGCATTAATATTCAACCAATCACATGGCTGTCAAAAAAATATCTCTCAAACTTGTTGCCTACTCGGATGCTGCCGGAAAATTTGATGCCAACGCACCCCTCAATGGCAATGAAGACAATTTTATGGTCGACGCCGACCTCAGCGACGATGTCGCTTATCTCACAAGCACCAACGAAGCTATCCCTATGTCCGAACCGGGCTGTATGATGGCTGTCGCTGATGGTATGGGCGGACAAAATGCCGGCGAAGTGGCTGCCGAAATCGCCATCGAGACCGTCGCCGAGTTTTTCAAGTCCGACCGTCTCACCCCCGAGGTGATCGCCTCTCCCAAGTCGCGTGCCAAGTATATCACAGATGTAATCATCGAGGCTGACCGCCGCGTCAAGGCTGCCACTGTCGACCACCCCGAGCGCCAAGGAATGGGCTCTACAATCATCATCACTTGGATTAAAGATGATGATATCACCGTGGGTTGGCTCGGCGACTCGCGCGCTTATCGCTACAACCCCGTGCGTGGGCTCGAACCCATCTCGGTCGATCACACTTATGTCCAGGAACTCGTCAACAAGGGTATCATCACATACGACGAGACCTTCGGACACCCCCAGGGCAACATCGTCACCCGCTCACTCGGTGATCCTTTGGCTACTCCTCCCTCGCCCGAACACGTCAACCTCAAACTATACAATGGCGATATCATCCTCATGTGTAGCGACGGCCTAAGCGGCGTTGTGCCCGACCGCCCCTCGCATGGCATCGCCGACTCGCTCGAGACTATTATCGCCG
>JBJEDD010000292.1:0-4449 GCA_051871715.1 Muribaculaceae bacterium
AGCGTTGCGAGCAATTCCGGCGAACGTTTGCGGATATCGTCTTCTCGTATGTCGATTAAATTACTGTCCATGCTTTACTGATAATTTCTGCAAATATAGTAATTTATTTGATTATATGGATGGGATTTTATATGTTTTTGGGCATATTGGTGGTTTAGGTTGAGGGATGTTTTGGGGCTGTAAAGATAGTGATAATGGTGTGAAAGTTTCGGGGTCTGTGATGTTATTTATAGTTAATTGGGCTTGATTTTTTCTGTTAATTTGTGTTGAGGGGCACAAAAAAAGTGAGAGGCGATGGTGTCGCCTCTCACTTTTTGTTATGGTTGTATGGGGATTATTCTGCCTTGCCGGCGCTGCCGAGCACGTTGACAATCTTGTGGCGATAGAGTTTCTCCATGTTGTCGCGAGCGGGACCGAGGTATTTGCGGGGGTCGAATTCGGCAGGCTTCTCAGCGAATACCTGACGGATGGCGGCGGTCATAGCGAGACGGCTGTCGGAGTCGATGTTGATCTTGCAGACAGCGCTCTGGGCAGCCTTGCGGAGCTGCTCCTCGGGGATACCGATGGCATCGGGGAGCTTGCCACCAAACTTGTTGATGGTGTCGACCTCGTCTTGGGGCACTGAAGAAGAGCCGTGGAGGACGATGGGGAAGCCGGGGAGTTTCTCCATAACGGCGTCGAGGACGTCGAATGCCAGTGGCGGGGGCACGAGCTTGCCCTCGGCGTTGCGGGTGCACTGCTCGGGAGTGAACTTGTAAGCGCCGTGTGAGGTACCGATGGAGATGGCGAGGGAGTCGCAGCCGGTGCGGGTAGCGAAGTCGATAACTTCCTCGGGGTTGGTGTAGGTGTGGTGGTCGGACGAAACTTCGTCTTCAACGCCGGCGAGAACGCCGAGCTCGCCCTCGACGGTTACGTCGTACTGGTGGGCGTAGTCAACGACTTGCTTGGTGAGGGCAACGTTCTCCTCGTAGGGGAGGTGTGAGCCGTCGATCATTACCGAAGAGAAGCCGCAGTCGATGCAGTTCTTGCAGAGCTCGAAGGAGTCGCCGTGGTCGAGGTGGAGGACAATCTGGGGCTTTTCCCAGCCGAGTTCCTTGGCATACTCGACAGCACCCTGAGCCATGTAGCGCAAGAGGGTAGCGTTGGCATAGTTGCGAGCGCCCTTGGATACCTGGAGGATCACGGGAGACTTCTCGGCAGAAGCAGCCTTGATGATGGCTTGCAACTGCTCCATATTGTTGAAGTTGAAAGCGGGGATAGCGTATCCGCCCTTGATAGCTTTGGCAAACATTTCGCGAGTGTTAACCAAGCCTAAATCTTTGTAACTTACCATATTGGATATTTAAAAATTGATTATGTTTCGGTTTTGTTTTTCGTAGTGCAAAGGTACGAAAAAAATTTTAACTCACATATAAAAATGAATAAATTAGTGTCTAAAAACGGCAAAGTCTTCGCCATTCAAGAGAAAAGCGAAGACTTTGTGTTGTCCATTGAACACTAATTATTGGGGAGGGAGGATAGCGTCGTTGGGGCAAACTGCGGCGCAAGAGCCACATTCGATGCAGGTATCGGGGTCAATCACGAAGATATCACCTTCGGAGATAGCCTCAACGGGACATTCAGTGATGCAGGTGCCACAGGCAACGCATGTGTCGGTAATAACGTAAGCCATTGTTCAATAAATTTAGGTAATTAATACGTATTAAATATTTGTCGATGCAAATTTAGAAAAAGATTTGCAATTGAGTGCAATAATTTAACAAAAAAAGTGCATCAAGAGTTCTCGAGGAGGAAACGCTCGGCATCGAGGGCGGCACGACAGCCCGAGCCGGCAGCGACGACAGCCTGACGATAGGAGGGGTCGGCAACGTCGCCGGCAGCGAATACGCCGGGGACATTGGTGGCTGTCGAGGGAGCTTTTACCTTGATGAAGCCGGCGCCGTCGAGCTCAACAGCATCACCGAGGAAGTCGGTGTTGGGCTTGTGACCGATGGCGAGGAAGAAGCCGTCGATGGCTATGTCGTAAATGCGCTCGCGGTCGGTGCCCTTGAACTCTATGAGATGCGCGCCGGTGACATATTCGTCGCCAAGCAAGCCCAGGGTGTTGGTGTTGAAGAGGATTTCAATCTTGGGATGCTCAAAGACGCGTTGCTGCATAATCTTGGAGGCGCGCAACACGTCGCGACGGACGATGAGGTAGACCTTCGAAGCGAGCCCGGCGAGGTAGAGAGCCTCCTCGCAGGCGGTGTCGCCGCCGCCGACCACGGCAACGACTCGCTTGCGATAGAAGAAGCCGTCGCAGGTGGCGCATGCCGAGACGCCCAAGCCGCGGAATTTCTCCTCATCGGGCAAGCCGAGATAGCGAGCCGAGGCACCGGTGGCAACGATGACGGTCGACGCCTTGATGGTGTCGCCGCTCTCGAGAGTGGCGGTATAGGGGCGAGCCGAGAGGTCGATGTCAACGACAGAACCCGAGATCATCTCGGTGTTGAAGCGCAGGGCTTGGTTGCGCAGGTCTTCCATCAATTGGGGCCCCTGGACGCCCTCGGGATAACCGGGGAAGTTCTCCACCTCGGTAGTGGTGATGAGCTGCCCGCCAATAGCGGGGCCCTCAATGAGGATGGGCGACAGATTGGCTCGTGAGGCATAGATGGCGGCGGTGTAGCCGGCAGGGCCCGAGCCAATCACGAGGCATTTAGTAGTTTTTTCCATTGTATTTACTGAATGATTTATCTAAGGTCAATAATTTCGGATGCGGGATACTTTGTGCGGTCGTAGCGGAAGCGTGCGTCGGGCACGTTGGCGCTACGCTTGATAGATTTCACCACGGCGACCATGGTGTGACCGTTGGACATCGTCAGCACTATCTTGGCTGGCATATTGGTGCTCTCGTCAATCGTGATGACAGCACGGCGCACATTAGCCGAGCGGCTCTTGGAGGCGAGCTCGACCACAGTGCCATCGCCGGCGAGGCGTCGCGCGGTGTAAGCCTTTGAATAGTAATTGATGATGGCAAAGGGATTGCACTCGAGGAGCTCGTCGGGGGTTGGCTCGGTGATGTTCACCTCGCGAGAATCTTTGTCGTAGGTCCACTGGGTGACGCCATCGTACCACAGCGCCATTTGCGGTGACTCAAGCATGAAGCGCTGCTGGGATATCAGCATGGTCATATCGATGCTCTCGCCCGAGGCTGTGACCGACACAGTGGCGGAGAGCGACGGTGCCTGGCTGAGCGCGTTGGCGCACTTGGCGAGCACTTGGCTTGCCGTCTCGATAGCCCTCACCGGGGCTATGGCAGAGACAAGCAAGAGAAGGCTCAAAAATATATGTTTCTTCATATTATTTCAAACACACATATAATATAATAGTTCATCACAGCGAGGCCAAGATGTTCTCGATACCGATGGAATCAACGAGGACTTGGCGCGGTTTTTGCCCATCAGCAGGACCGACGATGCCGGCTGCCTCGAGTTGCTCCATGATGCGTGCCGCCTTGTTGTAGCCGATGCCGAAGCGACGCTGGAGCATGGAGGTGGATGTGGTGGTGCTTGTGGCGACGAAGCGGGCACAGTCGTCAAACTGCTCGTCGCGGCGCGAGAGGTCAACCGCACCGGGCATATCATTCTTGGCATTCTCGGGCTCGGGAAGGATATAAGCCTCGGGGTAAGAAGTCTGGCGATTGATGAAATCGGCGAGCGCCTCGACCTCGGGCGTATCAATAAACGCACACTGTACGCGCTCCATCATCGAGTTGTGGCTGAAAAGCATATCGCCGCGCCCTATGAGGTGGTTGGCGCCGGTGGTATCGAGTATGGTCTTGGAGTCAACGCTCGAAGCCACGCGGAAGGCGATACGAGCCGGGAAGTTAGCCTTAATCATACCGGTGATGACATCGGTAGACGGGCGCTGCGTGGCGATAATCATGTGCATACCCACGGCACGCGCCTTCTGGGCAATACGGGCGATGTGTGTGGAAATATCCTTGCCGGCGACCATGATGAGGTCGGCAAACTCATCGACCACAATGACGATATAGGGCATATACTTGTGACCCTTCTGCGGGTTGAGCACGCGACGCGAGAACTTGTCGTTGTACTCGCTGATGTTGCGCACTTGGGCAGCCTTGAGCAAGTCGTAGCGATTGTCCATCTCGACACACAGGGCGCTAAGGGTAGCCAAAGCCTTATTGGGATCGGTTACTACAGGCTCCTCCTCGTCGGGCAATTTTGCCAAGTAATGCTTCTCAATGCGAGCATACAGGCTGAATTCGACCATCTTGGGGTCAATGAGCACAAACTTCAACTCGCCCGGGTGCTTCTTGTATAATAATGAGGTGATGATACAGTTCAAGCCTACCGACTTACCCTGACCGGTGGCACCGGCGACGAGCAAGTGTGGCATCTTGGTGAGGTCGGCAATAAACACTTCGTTGCTGATTGTAGCACCGAG
>JBJEDD010000292.1:4549-5632 GCA_051871715.1 Muribaculaceae bacterium
ATAGCGATATTGTAATCGGCGAGAGTCTTGGTAATCAAGCGCTTGTTATCTTCTTGCTCTTGCTCGGTGGTCACCGAAGTGACGGGGCGGTCAATGAGCAGGTCGAGCCCCGGGAAGCGGTAATGCGACAATTCATCGCGCACATTGTAAGGCTCGAGATTGATAGGCTTGCTCTCGTCGGGGTTATCCACGCCCTCAATTGCCGTGGTGTGAATGGTGAACTCCGGTTCGCCGGGTTTAGCAGGCTCCGCTGCAGATTGGGAAGACTGCGAAGAGTCCATTTCATCAATACTGAAGCCTATCTGCTGAGGCTCCTTCTGTGGCTCTTCTGCTTTCTCAGCCGGCGTTTCTTCCGACTTTTCTACTGCTTCCGTCTGCTTCGGTTCGTCTTTCACATCATTCTGTTCGGGCACATCAGCAAGGGCGACCACCGGCTTGCGAGCCTCTGCTGCAGCGTCAGTCATTGCTTGACGACGACGAGCCAACTTGCCACTGACGATGTTATAGAATGATATAAGTTGGGTGAGGTACATCACGGCGAGTAGTCCGAGCAAAATCACTGAGACACAAATCGCGCCGAGCGTACCACTCACATTCATTAGCCATTGATTGATATAATGACCATGTTGACCGCCCCAGCATGTGACAGTCTCGGCATTATATGTGAGCAGACCCAACACTATTGATATTGAGATGGCTGTGAAAAGACATTTGAAGGTGAAAGCCCAAAAACGGCAGCGCATAAAGCCAAATAAAGACAAGCCCAGAACAGACAAATAAAAGACTGAAACCAATGCTCCAAGACCGATGCCATCGGCAAAAAGCATATTTGTAACAAATGCTCCGGTCGGACCACCGACATTCTCGATTTGAGCCGAAGCAGATGTAACCTCTGTAATTGTGCGCCCCTGCACCAGACTCTGGTCAAGAGAGCCATTCTTCAAATAACTAATCGTGGAAATCAGCAATGCGATTGCCAACACGCACAAGATAACGCCCAACGCCAAACGTGTGCGCTGGTTAGTAAAAAAGGAAATCACCGGGCTGACATGTCTCTTGGGAGCCTTATCGGGCTTTTCCTTT
>JBJEDD010000293.1:0-5563 GCA_051871715.1 Muribaculaceae bacterium
TGACTACTTTGGCGGGATTTCCTACGGCAATACTGTTGTCAGGTATGTCTTTTACCACTACACTTCCGGCACCGATGGTGCAATTGTCGCCAATAGTCACGCCGGGGAGGATGATAACACCGCCACCAATCCAGCAATTGTTGCCGATAGTGACCGGGCGCGCCCATTCGCGACGGGAGTTGCGCTCGACGGGGTCAGTGCTATGACAGGCTGTGTAAATACCGACATTTGGACCGATGAAGCAGTCGTCGCCAATACGCACCGGTGCTTCATCGAGCACGGTCAAGCCGAAATTGGCAAAAAAACGCTTGCCCACAAAGATGTGCTTACCATAATCGCAGTAAAAGGGTTGGTTGATGAAAGTATCATCATCGCTTCTGCCCAGCAAGCCTTGCAGAAAAGCATTACGCTCCTTGAGCAATGTGGGACGCATTTGATTATACTCCCAACACTTATCTTTTACTTCGTTTAATATTTTAATTAAGTAGGCATCATCGGCAGCATAAACCTCGCCGGCGAGCATTTTTTTGTATTCGGTCATCATAGGAAAATCTCCGAGAGCGTGGGGTGTGCGTGAATGTAACGACGAGCCACATCGTTATACTTGACATGGTCGGTGACCAATACAGTAGCCTCGGCGATGAGGTCGGCAGCGTGGTGTCCGAGAATGGTGATACCGAGGATTGAATCATCGTCGGCGACAAGCATCTTCACCAGCCCATCGGTGTGTCCCTCGGCATTTGCCTTGCCGTTTGACGAGAATTGATGTTTCACCACCTTGTAGGAGACACCATCGCGGTCAAGGGTAGCGGTGTTAGCGCCTACGGTTGCGACTTCAGGGCTTGTGAATACTACCGACGGCACGCACGAGGCATTGAAAGCCTGGGTGTCGCCGAGGGCAATGACGCGCCCCTGAGCGATGGCGCTGTGAGCAAGCATCGATTTGCCGTTGACATCGCCAATGGCATAGATGCCTGGGACCGAAGTGCACATATTTTCATCAGCGACGATAAATCCACGATGGTCAAGTTTAATGCCTACCTCGGCAGTGCCTTGGGGCACGACGGGGCGACGACCCACAGCCATCACCACCTTCTCCGCCTCAATAGTCACAGCACCCTTCTTGGTGTCGGCGCTGACGCTGAGCGTGTTGTCATCAACACGAGTTACAGTTGTCACGGCAGCTCCGACCTTGAAGTCTATGCCTTGGCGCGAAAGTTGTTGGCGCAATCGCTTGGCAATGTCGGCATCTATCATGGGAAGTACCTCGGGGCAAAATTCCACCACAGTGGTTTTGACGCCGAAGGTATTCATAATCGAGGCAAACTCCATGCCTATGACACCGCCACCGATAATCACCATAGATGCCGGCAAACTATCCATAGCCAGCACATCGGTGCTGTCGATACACAAGTCGGCACCCGGTATAGGCAATCGAGCGGTTGTGGAACCAGTGGCAATCACAACACGCTTGGAGGCTATGTAAGTGTCGTCGCCGACGGCAACTGTTGTGGATGTCACGAGTTTGCCCTCGCCACGCACAATTTGCACGCCGGAGAGTTGATACTCAATACCCGAGCGCAAGTTGTTGATAACGCTATCGACGCGTTGACGAGCGACGGAGTAATCAAAGCCATTCACCTGGGCAGTGACACCGAAAGCAGCCGCGCGGCTCACCGCCGACAAAGCATCGGCGGTGGCGCACAGGCATTTGGTGGGGATACAGCCACGGTTGAGACAAGTGCCGCCCAATTGGTCGCGCTCAATAATCACGACCGACTCGCCGGCAGAGGCGAGCATAGCGGCGAGTTCATATCCGCCGGGACCGGCTCCTATAATAATATTGTCTACTGTCATTTACACAAATCCGAGTAAGTGAGACGAGGATTCATAGCCGCTTCTGTTTCGTCGGGGTGAGCCATCGGGGTATCGTGAGGAGCCGATTTGACGAGGTCGGGATTCTCGCGAGCCTCAATAGCAATCTGACGCATCGCGGCGATAAAGTTGTCGAGTGTCTCGATGCTTTCGGTCTCGGTGGGCTCAACCATCAACGACTCGTGGAAAAGCAGCGGGAAGTAGATAGTCGGGGCATGGAAACCGAGGTCGAGGAGTCGCTTGGCAACATTGAGCGTGGTGACACCTGTCGACTTATCGGCGAGACCGTCAAACACGAACTCGTGCTTGCAAGGACCGGCAACGGGCTGCTTGTATAGGTCGTTGAGCGAATTTAGCACATAATTGGCGTTAAGTGTAGCGAGAGGACCTACTTGGCACAATCCGTCGTTGCCCATAGTCATGATATAGGCGAGAGCCTTGACGATAACCGAGAAGTTACCCATCCACGAGGATACGCGACCCAAGGAGCAATCGTCGCAGTTGATGGAGAACGAGCCGTCGGCGGCTTTCACCACATGAGGACGAGGGAGGAATTGCTCCAATCCGGCGCGAACACCGACTGGACCGCTACCGGGACCGCCACCGCCGTGAGGCGTTGAGAAGGTCTTGTGGAGGTTGATATGCATCACGTCGAAGCCCATATCGCCCGGGCGAGCAATGCCGAGCATCGGGTTGAGGTTGGCACCATCGTAGTAGAGCAGGGCACCGGCAGCATGCACCATCGAGGCAATCTCCGGAATATTCTTCTCAAACATACCGGCGGTGTTGGGATTGGTCATCATGACGGCAGCCACGGTATCGTCGAGTTTCGACTTGAGGTCCTCGACATCGACAGTGCCATCGGCGAGGCTTTGCACCTCAACTACATCGTAGCCGGCGATGGTCGCTGATGCGGGATTTGTGCCGTGAGCCGAGTTGGGAATAATCACTCGGCGACGAGCCGAGTCGTTGCGGCTCTCGTGGTAAGCGCGAATGACGAGCATACCGGTCAACTCGCCGTGAGCCCCGGCAAAGGGGTTGAGCGAGAAGTCAGCCATGCCACCGATTTCGCTCAGTGCGCGTTGCAGCTTCCAATAAATCTCGAGGACACCTTGGACGGTTTCAATGGGTTGCTGCGGGTGCAGAGCAGTGAGAGTAGAGTCGGAGGCAAGCAACTCGTTGATTTTGGGATTGTACTTCATGGTACAAGAGCCCAGAGGATAGAAGCCGGTATCAACGCCGAAGTTGTTGGTCGATTGATTGTTGTAATGACGCACCACCGAGGGCTCGTCGACCTCGGGTAGCGCCGGAGCATCCAGGCGCAACAAGCCGGCGGGTAATTGAGCCAATGCATCATCGTTATCACCGTGCGGAAGGCTATAACCGCAACGTCCGGGTTTTGATAACTCAAAAATCAGTTTGTCATAAAGTTTGCGGTTCATAACTTACAAGGTTTTAACGATTGAAGCATACGTGTTTATTTCATCATTAGTGCGCTTCTCGGTAGCGGCGATGAGCAGATGGTTGTCATCAATGGCAACGCCGGCGAGGATGCCGTTGTCGCGGAGCACATTCAACACTTGTGTCGAGGTGATGCCATCGGTGAGGGTCATTACAAACTCATTGAGGAATGGCTTGTCGGGATAGGTGAGTGACATCTTGCCGGTGGCTTGGAGCTTGTCAGCAAGAGTGTGTGCGTTGCTCGAGGAGAGGCGATTGACCTCGCGGAGTCCTGCAGCGCCCATCAGCGACATATAAATGCCGACATACAAGGTCATCAAGCCTTGATTTGAGCAAATATTGCTGGTGGCTTTTTCGCGGCGGATGTGTTGCTCGCGTGCTTGGAGGGTTAGCACGAAGACACGCTGACCATTTTCATCGGTAGTGGCACCGACGATACGTCCGGGCATCTTGCGCATCAGTGCGCGTGTGGCGCACATATATCCGAGATAAGGACCACCGAAACTCAAAGGAATACCGAGTGACTGAGCCTCGCCGACGGCTATATCAGCGCCCCATTGACCGGCGGGCTTGATTACCCCGAGGGTTGAGGCGTGCGAATTGACAATCATAAGCGCCTTGGAGCCGTGGATAAGGTCGGCAAAGCCATCGAAATCCTCGAGAATACCATAATAATTGGGGGTTTGGAGGATTACACCGGCCACATCGCCTGTGGCGAGCATCTCAGCCATAGCAGCGCTGTCGGTCACGCCATCGGCTGCGGGAATTACGTCAATGGTAATATCTTGATAGTGAGCGTAGGTCTTGACGACATCAGCCACCTTGGGGTCGAGGGTAGCCGACACGAGCACGCGGCGGCGTTTCTTGGCTGAGTGCACAGCCATCATCATAGCCTCGGCGGTGGCAGTGGCGCCATCGTACATCGAGGCGTTGCACACATCCATGCCGGTGAGTTGAGTCATCATCGATTGGTATTCGAAGATGTATTGCAGAGTGCCTTGCGAAATCTCGGGCTGATAGGGAGTATATGCGGTAAGGTATTCGCTACGAGCGACCAGTGAAGCGACTGCTGCCGGGGTGTAGTGGTCGTAGGCACCGGCACCGGCAAAGCACACCAAGGGTTTGTTGTGCCCGGCGATCGCCTTGACGGCTGCATTAACTTCCATTTCGCTCTTGCTCTCGGGCAAGTTGTATCCTGCTTGTAAACGCAGTGAAGTCGGCACATCACTATATAAATCATTGATGTTGTCGACTCCACAGCGAGCCAACATTTGCTCTATATCAGATGCAGTATGTGGCAGATAAGGGTGGGGCATATATTAGAGATTAATGTTTCTCGGCTTCACACACTTTCTCGTAGGCTTCGGGTGAGAGCAGTTTCTCAAGTTCAGCGGGGTCAGACATTTCGACTTTTATAATCCAGTTGGTCTCGGGGTCTTCATTGACCAAGCGAGGATTGTCGGCGAGGGCTTCATTGACTTCAACAACGGTGCCGGAAACAGGCGAGAAGAGGTCGCTGGCAGCCTTGACACTCTCGATAGCACCAAATTCAACACCTGCCTCTACTTCATCATCTTCTTCGGGCATATCGACATAAACAACGTTGCCCAACTGTGCGGCAGCAAATTTTGAAATACCGATGAATGCCACATTACCTTCGACACGGGCATATTCGTGGGTGGGGAGGAAATAAAGATTGCTCATTGTTGTATGGTTTTAATTAGTTTTTATACTTGGGTTGATAAAATCTCTTCTTGATGACTACGGCAGCAAAAACCTTGCGACGCACTTGCACTTGCAACTTTGTATCTAATGTAGCATATTGCGGATTGACCAGCGCCATAGCGATGTTTTTGTCAAGTGTGATAGAGTGATATCCGGTGGTGATTTCGCCCACTTGCTCGCCGGCTTCGTTGAGCACGGGATAGCCGTGGCGGGCGATTGCCTTGCCCTCAATCTCGAGACCGACCACTTTGTAGCGCATACCTTCGGCTTTTTGCTTCACCAATACGTCGCGACCGATGAACTCGGGCTTATCGACCTTGGCAAACATTCCCAAACCAGCCTCCAAGGGGGTGATTTTGTCGGTCAACTCATCGCCATAGAGAGGCAAGCCAGCCTCGAAGCGCAGTGTGTCGCGGCAGCCAAGTCCGCAAGGCTCGACACCGGCGGCAATCAGTTTGTCCCAATACTCGAGGATGACAGCCGGAGTGGCATAAATCTCAAA
>JBJEDD010000294.1:0-5553 GCA_051871715.1 Muribaculaceae bacterium
CCGAATTGAAAGTGGTGTTCCCCGAGATCAATGCGCTATCTGTATCTCGCAATGTATTTGCCGATGTAGATTCGAGCAAGGTAGACACTGTCAATGTAGCAATGATACAATTTAATCAAACTATTAGTACAGCGAAACGAAATAATCTTATAGAGTATCTCAAGGCTCGCTTCAAGGTCGATGATATCGTAATAGTCGAAGTCAACAACATTAATTTTGCCCGATAACAATTAAGTTTTTGTTGTATTAACTAAAATTAGTAACTTTGCAATTATGAACACAAGCAATATAGTAAGGTTTGTACTTCTGGGAATTGCCTGGTTGGCAACTGTAGGTGTGTTATTGGCACATGTACAGCGTATTACGCCATATATATTGTTTGTGATTGTCGCATCGGCTATCATTGTATTTGTGCCGGTGTACAAAAAATATGTGAAGAATGGCAGAAACAACAAATAACGACCCCAAACCACGGCTATTGGAAAGCATCAATTCGCCTGCCGATTTGCGCAAACTTCCCATAGAAGACTTGCCACAAGTATGTCGTGAGTTGCGTGAGTTTATCATCAATAGTTGCGCTGTAAACCCGGGACACTTTGCCTCGAGTATGGGCGCGGTAGAAATTACCGTCGCTATGCATTATGTGTTTGATACTCCTTACGATCGCATTGTGTGGGATGTCGGACATCAAGCATATAGCCACAAGATACTGACCGGTCGGCGCGAGCGCTTCGCTACCAACCGTATGATGGGTGGATTGAGTGGATTTCCTACCCCCGCAGAGTCGGAATATGACACCTTCACAGCCGGGCATGCTTCCAATTCTATTTCGGCTGCCCTGGGTATGGCGGTCGCCTCGCAGTTCCGAGATGAAAAGCGACGCAATGTGGTCGCTGTGATTGGTGATGCCTCGGTCAGTGGTGGTTTGGCTTTTGAAGGCATTAATAATGCCGCAAATACTCCCAACAACTTGCTTATTATCCTCAATGACAACGATATGTCAATCGACCGCAATGTCGGTTCGCTCAACTCATATCTTGCTCACCTGACGACATCTCCTCGCTACAATCGTCTTAGGTACAAACTATACAATTGTCTCAAGAAGATGCACCTCGTGAGCGAGCGTCGCCGTGGTGCTATTTTGCGTTTCAGCAATAGCCTCAAATCGCTTATCGTTAAGGAACAAAATATCTTCGAGGGCTTGAATATCAGATACTTCGGACCCTTTGACGGTCATGATGTTATCAAAGTTGTGCGGGTGTTGCGCGACATAAAGGATATGGAAGGTCCACGATTGCTCCACTTGCGCACCGTTAAGGGCAAGGGATATGAACCGGCAGAGAAAGAACCTGCAAAGTGGCATGCACCGGGCAAATTTGACCCCAAGACCGGTAAGCGAGCTTGCGATATACCTTGCGATAAGCCCAAAGCTCCTAAATATCAAGATGTTTTCGGCAAGACACTTGTCGAATTGGCAGGAAAGGATAGTCGGATTATTGGCATTACCGCCGGTATGCTTTCGGGCACCTCGGTGTGCGAGATGCAGAAGGTCTTCCCTGAGCGCGTCTTTGATGTCGGCATCTCCGAGGGACATGCCGTGACATTTGCCGGTGGATTGGCTAAAGATGGTATGCGACCTTTCGTGGCGATCTACTCAAGTTTTTTGCAACGAGCCTACGACCATATTATTCACGATGTAGCCATCCAAGGCTTGCCGGTGACATTCTGCATTGATCGTGCCGGCTTGGTCGGTGAAGATGGCATCACTCACCATGGGGCCCTTGACCTCGCCTACCTACGCTCTATTCCAGGAATGGTTGTTACTGCCCCATCGGATGCGCGGATGTTGCGCCGCTTGATGGCAACAGCCGCTACCGGCGAGCATGGGCCATTTGCAATCAGATATCCTCGTGGCGGTAGCAACTCTCTCGATTGGGAATGTGCCATTGAGCCTATGGAAATCGGCAAGGGTCGCAAAGTTGTTGCCGGCAAGCAAATTGCTGTGCTGAGCATCGGTACCGTAGCTACTCAAGTCGGCGATGCCGTCGCAAAGGCTCGTAGCCAAGGCATTGATGTCGCGTGGTATGATATGATATTTGTCAAGCCTATCGACAAGGCGATCCTTGAGGAAGTGAAGGCTCTTAATTGCCCGATAATCACTATCGAAGACGGCTCGATTGAGGGGGGCTTAGGCTCCGCTGTTGCCGAGTGGATGTGCGAGCACTCTCACTCGGCTATCGTTCATCGCATCGGCATCCCCGACTCTTTCGTCACACAAGGTACTCCCGACCAGTTGCGTGAACTGTGCGGTCTTGACGCTGATAGCATTTTGAAGGAAATCTTAAACCACTCGCAGAAATGAAAATCATCATTGCAGGTGCCGGAGAAGTTGGCTCACACTTAGCCAAATTGCTATCCAAGGAGAATCAAGATGTAATTCTCATTGATAGCAGTGAGCAAAAGTTAGCCAATTTTGATTCGTATAATTTGATGACTTACGTCGGTAGCCCGATATCTTTCAAGACTTTCAAGCATGTGGATATAGCTGATGCCGATCTGTTCATCGCTGTAACGCCATTTGAAACTCAAAATATCACTGCTTGCTCTATCGCTCATCACCTCGGTGCTTCTCACACCGTTGCGAGAATAGACAATTATGAGTATCTCAAGGATCAGGGACGCGAGTTCTTCTCATCAATTGGTGTTGACGAGTTGATATATCCCGAGTTGCTTGCCGCCGAGGAAATGCGCACTGCCCTCAAGCGCGCGTGGGTTCGCAACTGGTTTGAACTTTACAATGGCGAACTGATAGTCATCGGTGTTAAGGTGCGTGACAATGCACGTCTCACAGGTATGCACCTCAAGGATTTGGCTTCGATGTCGGCACATTTCCACATTTCGGCTATCAAACGCAACCACGAAACTATCATTCCACGTGGCGATGACTATATCAAAAGCAATGATATCCTATACTTCTCAACTACAAAGGATTATGTGGACAATATCCGTGAGTTATGTGGCAAACAGGAGTTGGAGGTCAAGCGCGTACTGATGATGGGCGGTAGCCGCATTGCAATACAGTTGGCAAAAATCTGTGGCGACGAGTTCAAATTCAAGATTATCGAAGTCAATCGTGATAAGTGTATTGAACTTGCCGAGAAATTGCCCGATGCCAATATCGTCAATGGAGATGGTCGCGATGTAGAGTTGCTTACCGTCGAGGGTATCCATGACTACGATGCGTTCATTGCCCTCACCGATAGCTCCGAAGCCAATATTCTCGGTTGCCTTACAGCCAAGGAGCGCGGTGTACCGAAGACTATTGCCGAGGTTGAAACCATTCAATTCATAAATGTTGCCGAAAATCTCAACATCGGCACCATTATCAACAAGAAACTCCTCTCATCGAGCAAAATTTTCCAATTGTTGCTTGATAGCGATACGTCAAACGCCAAGTGCCTGGCGCTGGCTGATGCCGAGGTCGCTGAATTGGTGGTAAAACCCAATTCAAAGGTTACTCGAGGTGCTGTAAAGGACTTGAAACTGACTCGAGATATGACCATCGCCGGTCTTATCCGAGATGGCAAGGGTATGCCTGTGAATGGTAACACGCAAATCCAGGCAGGCGACCATGTGGTTATTTTCTGCCTCAATGGTGCTATCCACAAAGTCGAAAAATTGTTCAACTGATTATGGCACGCGAACGCCTTGCATTTATCAACTTTCCCGTAGTCCTCAGGCTCATAGGCTGGCTGCTGATTATTGAAGCCGGGCTGATGCTGTTGCCATTGGTCACCGCGTTGATTTATCACGATTCGTCAATAGAGGGTTTCACCTGGTCGCTTTCCATCACCCTCGGAGTCGGAGCCGCTTTGGCTTTCGGTATCAAGCCCAAAAATCACGAACTGATGACTCGCGAGGCTATTTTGCTAACAGCATCGGTGTGGGTGATTTTTTCGCTTTTCGGTGCCATCCCGTTCGTGCTATCGCTGCCCGGATTTCCCATTGTTGATGCCTGCTTCGAAGCAATATCGGGCTTTACATCAACCGGTGCTACAATCTTCCCGGATGTTGAAAGCCTCCCACATGGTATTTTGTTATGGCGCGCATTGATGCAATGGGTCGGTGGCTTGGGTATTATCTTATTCACCTTGGCGGTCATCCCTATGCTCAATCAGCGTGGTGGTATTCACTTATTCCAAGCAGAGATGTCTGGCATTTCGTGTAGCCGCCTACGTCCGCGTATCAGCCAGACAGCCAAGGGCTTATGGATGACATATATTATTCTCACCATCATCCTTGGCGTGCTCTTATATGCCGGACCGATGAATTTATTTGATACTATTTGTCAAACTCTTTCCACAATTTCGACCGGCGGTTTCTCAACTAAAAATACCAGTATCGGATATTGGAACTCAACCTATGTCAATTGGGTCATAGTGGTATTTATGTTCTTGGGAAGCCTCAATTTTCACCTGCTGTATCGAGCAGGACATGGCGATTTTAAGTCGCTGTTTACCAACGATATATTCAAGTGCTACTTGCTTATCGTTGCTATATGCACAGTGATTATCGGTACGCACTTGTTTGTTGAAGGCACTTATGACAATGCTCACGACCTTATTCTATACCCTCTGTTCCAGATTATTGCGGGTATGACATCAACTGGCTTCCAAATAGCCAGTTTCGAATCTTGGGGCTCGTTGTCGGTAGTCCTCATAATCATATTGATGTTCTTCGGCGCATGCGAGGGCTCAACCGCCTCCGGTGCTCGTATTGACCGTTTCTTGGTGCTGATGAAAAACACCAAGAATGAGTTCTATCGCATCATGCATCCCAACTCCATTACAACAGTGCGCGTCAACGGTCGTCCTGTACCCAACGAGGCTGTGAACAAGATAATCGCTTTCTTGGCTATATTTGTAATGATTTTGGCTGTCTGCACCTTGATACTCACTCTTTGTGGCTACAGCTTTATCGACTCAGTATTCGCCTCGGTTTCAGGTCTTAGCAATATCGGTTATGGTGCCGGCATCACATCCGGGTCTTTCCAGCCCTTGGCTGATGTAGCCAAGATAACCATCATGTTTGCGATGATTGTCGGGCGCCTCCAACTCTTCACTGTCCTCGTAATCTTTACCAAGTACTTCTGGGTGAAATAATTGTTTGTATAGCACTTTTTTTCGCTTAGTATATGCAATTTACTCAGATTAGTTTCGCAATATTCTTTTTCGTTAATTTTGTGCTTTATTGGCTCGTGTTTCGCAAAAGGCATAGGGCACAAAATGCTTTGCTACTTGCCGGCAGTTATGTTTTTTATGGTTGGTGGGATTGGCGCTTTCTGAGTCTGATATTGCTCACCACGTTGACCACATACTATACAGCTAAATATGCACGAGGACGGAAAGGAAAGGCAATAACTGCCGGTAATATTGTGCTAAACCTAGGTGTTTTATTGCTATTCAAGTACCTAAATTTCTTTATCGAGAATTTCAAACCATTAGTGTCCCGTTAAAATGGGACGAGTTAAATATTAATCAAATAGCCCCGGAA
>JBJEDD010000295.1:0-3170 GCA_051871715.1 Muribaculaceae bacterium
CCCTATACAATTACGACCGCACCGACGAGCAGTCGGCGATGCTCGAGCAAATCAGGCAGATTGTGGAGGCAGAGCGCCCGGATGCGTTTGTGCTCTGCGGTGATATTTATCACACGTCACAGCCATCGGCGGCAGTACAGACATTATTCACCAACGCCATCACCGATATACACAATGCTTGTCGCGAGATGGTCATCGTGATTATCGCCGGCAACCACGATAGCGGCTCGAAGCACGAGATTTTTCGCACACCTTGGCGAGCCTTGGGGGTTCATGTCATCGGCAATATCGACAAGGATGCGCCCGAGGACCATATTATCGAAATTCCGGGCAAGGGCTTTATTGTCGCCATCCCATATGTGCACTACCGGAATATGCCACAAGACTTTGTGCAACAAGAGCTTAACAGCGTTAACGAGCGCAACAGCGCCGAGCTGCCGGTGGTGCTTACCGCCCACACCACAGTGAGTGGCTGCGACTACAAAGGTCACGACCAAGCCACCGAATACATCGTCGGGGGCATCGACGCCTTGGATCTCGAGCAGATGGGCGAGGGCTATGACTACCTCGCCCTTGGGCACATCCACCACGAGCAGTGGGTGCGCCACTCCAAGCGCCATGCGCGTTACAGTGGTTCGCCTCTGGCTGTGGGCTTTGACGAGTGCTACCCCCACACGGTGAGCATCGTCGAGATAGCCCACCACGGCGGCACACCTACCCTCAGGCAAGTTGAGATAGCCAACCCTCGCCCCTTGGTCACCCTACCCGCCGATGGCTTTGCCTCTTGGGACGAAGCCAAGCAACTCCTCACCGAGTTCCCTGCCGATATCCCGGCGTATATCCGCCTGAATGTGGAAGTCGCCGATTTCCTGCCACCCGAGGCATCAGCAGAGGCTATAGTCCTGACAGAGAACAAGCAATGTCGCTTCTGCCTTATTAATGCCAAACGCAAGGATACTGCCCGCTCTGACATAAAGGCTATGACCGTGCAGGAATTCCGAGCCGAACGCCCCATCGACATAGCTCGCCGATATGCCGATGATATCGGCTTTGTCTTCGATGACGATACACAAGCCCTCTTCAGCGAAGCATTTGACGCTGTAACTGCCGAGCAACGCAACTCCTAAGCCTTCATCAACCATGAAACTGCAGAAACTCACCATTCACAATATCGCGTCCATCGTTGATGCCGTCATTGACTTCGAGGCTAATCCCTTAGCCGACAGCGATGTATTCTTGATTACCGGCAAGACCGGTGCCGGCAAGACCACCATTCTCGATGCCATATGCCTCGCCCTGTATGCCGATACGCCGCGCTTGTACAACACCATGATGCAAGGCGAGATGAGCGACAACAACAAGACTGTCAAGATTAACGACCCGCGCCAATTGATGCGCCGTAACACAGCCGAAGCATCGGCAACGCTCACCTTCACGGGTAGCAATGGCATACGATATAAAGCCACATGGTCGGTCGCGCGCGCTCGCCGCAAACCCGGCGGAAGCCTTCAAGCCAAGGACTGGCTGCTTGAAAACCTCGACACCGGGCATACCCTCACTAAAGACAAGGAGATAAAAGCCGAAATTGCCGCTGCTATCGGATTGGATTTCAACCAATTCTGCCGCACAACGATGCTCGCACAGGGCGAGTTTACGCGCTTCCTCAATAGCAAGGACGATGATAAAGCCGCAATCCTCGAGAAAATTACCGGTGTGGACATCTACTCGAAAATCGGTGCCAAAGTCTACGAAATTACTTCGGAAAAGAAGCAAGCAAAAAATAATGCCCAAGAACGCATCAAGGATGTAAAAACTCTCTCTGACGAGGAAATAGACCTCAAAAATCAAGAGCTCGACAGCCTCACAGCTGAATACGACCGTCTGAAAGCGGAGAAAGAGCAAACCGCTGCCAAGCAAGAATGGCTAAGAACCGATGCCGAACTCGCCCAAGCCGTCAAAAATGCAGATGAGGCACTGCAACTCGCCACCGCAACCACCGAGAGCGAGCAATTCAAGTCGGTCGAGGCTCGAGTGAACGACTGGAACGCCACCATCGAGGCACGCGCACAACTCGCCGAAATCAGCAAGGCACAGGACACAATTGCCAAACAGGAACAAGTGTTGACCGATCGCAGCCATGATTTTGTCGTATTGCTCGGCGGGATCAAAGCCATCGAACAAGAAGTAGCCAATAAACGCCTTGAAATAAAGACCTTAGACTCCGCTATCGCTGCCGAGAGCCACAAAGCATCGGTATACGAGAACGCCCAAACCATCGCCGGGCATCTGCGCACCATCGCCCAATGCCGCAAGGATATCGAGGAACTGCAATCAGCCATCAAATCGCAACAGAAGGAGATTGACGAGCAACTCACCCCGGCATGGGAACGTGCCGACAAGCTCGCTAAAAACGACAAGGAAAAGCTAAATGACCTTGAATCCGAACTAAAGGCACGCAATGACGAGGTCTCAGCCCTCAATATGACGGCACTGAGGACCGATCGCGACCGCGCCAAGGACTTACTCGTCAATATAACCACCGCATGCGAGCATCTCGACCAACTCACCGAGGCTCGCAAACGCTATGACGACAACTGTAAAAGCCTCAACGACAGCAAATCCGCCCTCATTAATAAGCAAGCCGAAACCACAAAGATGGAAGCCGCTATCAGCAATGCTAAAATCATAAAGGAGGAGCGAAAAAAGGCTTACGACAGTCAGAAAGACACAATAGAAAAATTCACCAAGACACTCCGCTTCAAGCTCCACATGGGTGACACCTGCCCGGTATGCCGCCAAAAGATTGCAAACGACCTGCCACATGAGGAGGAACTTGAATCCTTGGTTAGCGGCTTAAAAAACGCCTTCGACGAAGCTGAGAGCACTTATAATGAGCTTGTAAATGCCAAGAACAAGCTCGATGCCGAGATTAAGAGCGATACTCAAGCCTACAATCGTGCCCTGCAAGCCCATGAGCGCGACTCCTCAGTGGCAGATGCTGAGCGCAAAGCCACATCAAACCTCACCAAGTGCGGCATCAAGGAGCCACAGCAACTCAACGAACTAAAGGACCAAACCGAAGCATCGCTCAAGGCTGTGGAAGAGCAAATAAAAGCAGGCGAAGCAATAGAGCAAGCCGCAAAGAAACTCAGCGAGGACATAGAAAAGCA
>JBJEDD010000295.1:3270-5528 GCA_051871715.1 Muribaculaceae bacterium
CAGGCGAAGCAATAGAGCAAGCCGCAAAGAAACTCAGCGAGGACATAGAAAAGCAACGCGTAACAGCCGATAAATCAGCTACTAAGGCTCGCGAAGCCGAGGCTGCCATAGCCACAGGTAAGGCATCAATCGCCACCGACGAGGCTCTCATAAAAGCCAAAAATGCCGACATCTCCACTGCCGACCAAGCTTGTACACAAGCCCTCAGCGACTACAAGTGGGCTATCGATTGGGCACAGGCACCCGGTGAGTTTGCCGACAGACTCATCGCCGCCGCAAAGGCATATAACGATAATGTAAATCGCCGGCGAGATCTCACCGCCAATTGCGACATCGCCGACAAGGAGGCTGCCGCTATTAACGAAGGCATCACAGCTATATTGAGCCGTATGCCTCAATGGTCGGCACTCGAGCCAACAGTCATCGCTCCCATTGACAACTTGCTAAAACGCGCCAACGGCATCGCCGACACCGTGGCAACTGCCACAAACACCATCGGCACAGCACGCGATACCATCACAGACAATAATAGCCTGATTGACAGCTTTGTTGCCAGCCACCCAACACTCTCTATCAAGCGCTTGCAACACCTCGCCACCTTCACTTCCGAAGCCATAAATGGCGACAACGACTCGCTCAAGCAACAGCGCGAAGCGGTCATTTCGTCTCGCACAACCCTCGAGAATGCCCACAAGGCACTCACCGACCACCGCAAGCACCGTCCCCAGCTCACCGATGAGGACACCTCGGAGTTCCTTACCGAGAAAATCAATATGTACGACAAGCAGCTCGGCGAAATAAGCGAGCGCAAAGGCGCTATAAATCAAGAACTTAAAACCGATAGAGCTAACAAAGCGCACCTTGGCGACCTTATCGCTGACGCCGACCGCCTGCGTGCCATACACGAGCGCTGGAATCGCCTCTGCACCTTCATTGGCGATGCCACCGGCAGCCGCTTCCGCAAGATAGCCTCCAGCTACGTGCTCGCCTCGCTCATCAACGCTGCCAACCGATATATGCACACCCTCACCGACCGCTACACCTTGCAAGTCGTACCCGGCACATTCGTCATTTCTATTGTCGACGCCTACCAAGGCTTTGCCACACGCGCTACATCAACGATTTCGGGTGGCGAGAGTTTCCTCGTATCCCTATCCTTAGCCCTGGCACTCAGCGATATAGGCACTCAATGGCAGGTCGACACCCTCTTCATTGACGAGGGCTTCGGCACCCTCAGTGGCGAGCCTCTCCAACGAGCCATCGACACCTTGCGCTCTCTGCACTCCAAGGTTGGGCGTCACGTGGGCATTATCTCTCACGTCGAGGAACTTCAAGAGCGCATCCCCGTCCAAATCCAAGTCAACCGCCAAGGAAATGCCTCTCACAGCGACATCACAATCATCGGATAGATAATTAACAAACAATAAACCATAAACTATAAACTATAAACCATAAACCCTAACCCATAAACAATAAACCATAAATATGTACAACAGAGCTTTTACCCCGGGTATGATAACCCGGCTCAATGAGAATGAGATATTTGTGTTTGGCAGCAACCTTGCCGGAGCGCATGGCGGCGGTGCCGCACGCATCGCATACGAGCGCTTTGGCGCAGTCTGGGGCAATGGTGTAGGACTTCAAGGTCAAACCTATGCTATCCCGACCATGCAAGGCGGGGTAGAGACCATCAAGCCCTATATCGACGAGTTCATCAACTATGCCAGCGAGCACCGCGAATTCACCTTCCTGGTTACGCGCATTGGCTGTGGCATTGCCGGATTTCGCGATGAGGAGATAGCACCGCTCTTCGCCAAGGCATTGGACATTGAGAATATCATCCTACCGCGACAGTTTGTCAATTGCCTCGAAAAGCAATAAAATTGCCTTATATGGGCTAAAATTCACAATTATTAACTGCGTTGAACAGGCTTTTTTATCAGCTGCTAACGTAAATTTGTGGTGTAATCCTCAAGGATTGCACCACTTATTTATGGATAATTGCAAAAAACATCAAGCCATGAACCAGAACGTAGTCATCTCGGCACATGTAATCAATACATTACGTGCGTTGCCGGCATCCGAGCGTGCCAATATCGCCAATGCATTAGTCGACGAATTCATCTTGGGGGATAGGGAAGTATGCTTGGAACCACTCGAGCAGATGATATATGCAATCATCCGGGGCTACATCGATGTGGATAGTTCGCGCTACAATTCATCTGCTTTGATCAAATAATCAAACATGTTTTTCAGCC
>JBJEDD010000296.1:0-5503 GCA_051871715.1 Muribaculaceae bacterium
CGCATGATTCCCGTCGACACCAAGAATATCCTCTTCATCTGCGGCGGCGCATTCGAAGGCATCGAGTCCAAAATCGCACACCGCATGAATAGCCACGTCGTCGGCTTCAACACCGACTCCTCGCGGGTCAGCCTCTCCGACAAACAGGATTACCTCCGATACGTCGCCCCTCAGGACCTCCGCTCCTACGGGCTTATCCCCGAGATCATCGGGCGCCTCCCCATCATAACCCACCTTGAGCCCCTCAGCCGCGACGCCCTCCTCCAAGTCCTCACCGAGCCAAAAAATGCTATAACGCGTCAGTATATCAAGCTCTTCGCCATGGACCACGTCAAGCTCTCCTTCGACCCCGAAATGCTCAACTTTGTCGTCGACAAAGCCATCGAGTACAAGCTCGGTGCTCGCGGCCTCCGCGCCATCGTCGAGGCTATCATGGTCGACGCCATGTACGACATCCCCTCCAACAACGTCTCCGAGTTCACAGTCACTCTCGACTACGCTCGCGAGAAGTTTGAAAATGCACATTTCAACGCCGCCGCTGTCGGCTCTTAATCAATCCTCTTTTATTCACATTATTTAGCAGAAAATGGACAATTCTTCTCTCACCGACGCCCTACGCCGTCACTTCGGTTTCGGCACCTTCAAGGGCAACCAAGAGGCTATCATTCAAAGCCTCCTCGACGGGCGCGACACCTTCGTGTTGATGCCCACCGGCGGTGGCAAGTCCCTGTGTTACCAACTCCCCGCTCTGCTCATGGACGGCACTGCCATCGTCGTCTCCCCTCTCATCGCCTTGATGAAAAATCAAGTCGACGCCATGCGCAACTTCAGCGAGGACGACTCTATTGCCCATTTTCTCAATTCCTCCCTCACTCGTGCCCAAATCGACAAAGTCAAGGAGGACGTCCAAGCCGGTCGTACCAAACTCCTCTACGTCGCGCCCGAGTCCCTCACCAAGGAGGAAAACATCGAATTTCTTAAAACTATTACTATCTCGTTCTATGCCATTGACGAGGCGCACTGCATCTCGGAGTGGGGCCACGACTTCCGCCCAGAGTATCGCCGCATTCGCCCTATCATCAACGACATCGGAACCCGCCCGGTGATAGCCCTCACGGCTACCGCCACCCAAAAGGTACAACACGACATCCAGAAGAACCTCGGCATGCAACAATCCGCCGCCGTCTTCAAATCTTCGTTCAATCGCCCTAACCTCTACTACGAGGTTCGACCAAAAACCAAAAACACCGACCACGACATCATTCGTTTCATCAAGCAACACCCCGGCAAGTCGGGCATCATTTACTGCCTCAGCCGCAAAAAAGTCGAAGAACTTGCCGAATTGCTCTGTGTCAACAACATCCGCGCTCGCGCTTACCACGCCGGTATGGACGCCGTCACTCGCTCCGAAAACCAAGACGCTTTCCTCATGGAGAAAATCGATGTCATCGTCGCTACTATCGCTTTCGGTATGGGCATTGATAAACCCGACGTCCGGTATGTCATTCACTACGACATGCCCAAGTCGCTCGAAGGTTACTACCAAGAAACCGGCCGTGCCGGCCGCGATGGTGGTGAAGGCATATGCCTCACTTTCTACGCCTACCGCGACCTCCAGAAAATGGAAAAATTCATGCAAGGTAAGCCCCTCGCCGAGCAAGAAATCGGCAAGCAACTCCTTGCCGAAACAGCATCTTATGCCGAATCTTCTGTCTGCCGTCGCCGCACTCTCCTGCATTACTTCGGTGAAACTTATCTCGAAGATAATTGCGGAAACTGCGACAACTGTCTAAACACAAAAAAGAAAGTGGAAGCTAAAGAAGAACTTTTGGCGGCGCTCGAAACTATTGCCGCCCTAAAAGAAAAATACAAAGCCGACTATATCATCGACGTTATGCTCGGCAAAAACACCAACGACGTCAAATCTTATCATCACGACGAACTCGATGTCTTCGGCTGCTGCCAAGGCACCGAGCGCCGTTTCCTCAACGCCGTTATCCGTCAGGCTGTCCTCGCCGGGCTCCTCGACCGCGATATCGAGAATTATGGCACCCTCCGTCTCACTCCCGACGGCAAGAATTTCCTCGCTCACCCCGCTTCGTTCAAGATTGTTGAGGATAGCGAGTTCAACGACGAGGAAGACACCACGCCCGTCAAGGGCGGCTCCGCTTGCGCCGCCGACCCCGAGCTCTTTGCCATCCTCTCCGCTCTCCGCAAGGAAATCGCCCAGAGCCACAACCTCCCGCCTTACGTCATATTCCAAGACCCTTCCCTCGAGGCTATGGCTACTACCTACCCCATCACCACAGAGGAACTCCAGAATATCCCCGGCGTCGGCGAGGGTAAGGCTCGCCGATACGGCGACGAATTCCTCAAGGTCATCAAGACTTATGTCGATGAAAAAGAAATCGAACGCCCCGAGGACCTCCGCGTCCGCTCCGTAGCAAACAAGAGCAAACGCAAAATCTCTATCATCAAAGCCGTCGACCGCAAAATCGACCTCAACGAGGTCGCTATCAGCAACGGCCTCGACTTCGACCAACTCCTCGACGAAATCGAGTCTATCGTCAACTCCGGCAACAAAATCAATATCTCTTACTTCATCGACGACGTCCTCGACGCCGACGAGCAAGACGAACTCTTCGACTACTTCCGCAATGCCGACTCCGACTCCCTCGAGAAAGCCTACAAGGAATTATGTCCCGACTACACCGAGGAGGAAATCCGCCTCGTCCGTATTAAATTCTTATCCGAACTTGGCAACTAACCCTACTATGACCAACGACACTCTTTCATCTCTATACAAGCAATGTCGCGGCGTCGACCCCGCCGACATCGTTGAGCTTCCCTCCTCGGGCAGCAACCGCCGTTACTTCCGCATAAACGGTCCCGCCGGCTCGCTCATCGGGGTAGTCGGAACTAATATCCTCGAAAACGAGGCTTTCCTCTCTTTCGACGAGCACTTCTTATCAAAGGGGCTTCCCGTCCCTCGTGTCCTCGCTATCGCACCCGACCGCATGTCTTACGTCCAGGAAGACCTCGGCGACACCCTTCTATTCAACGCCATTGAGAAAGGTCGCCTCACTCGCGTTTTCTCTCAATTCGAACGCGAATTACTCGTCAAAACCATTCGTCGCCTCCCCGACTTCCAATTCGCCGGCGCTCAAGGTCTCGACTTCTCCAAGTGCTTCCCCGTCCCAGCCTTCGACCGCCGCTCAATTATGTGGGACCTCAATTACTTCAAATACTGTTTCCTCAAGGCTACCGGGCTCGAATTTGAAGAGGGCCGCCTCGAGGACGACTTCAACGCCCTCGCCGACAAACTCATGGAGTCCGACTCCCTCACATTCATGTACCGCGACTTCCAGTCGCGCAACGTCATGATTAAGGACGGCGAGCCATGGTTCATCGACTTCCAAGGCGGTCGCCGCGGTCCTTTCTACTACGACGTCGCTTCTTTCCTCTGGCAGGCTAAGGCTAATTTCTCCGACTCTTTCCGCCTCGAACTCATCGACGAATACATCGACGCTGTCCAGAAATATCAACCCATCGACCCCGCATCTTTCCACAGCACGCTCCGCCACTTCGTCCTCTTCCGTGTCCTCCAGGTCCTCGGCGCATACGGCTTCCGCGGCTACTTCGAGAAGAAACCCCACTTCATGCAGAGCGTACCCTTCGCTATCGCAAACCTCCGCGCTCTCCTCGAGCAACCCTTCGATGAGTATCCCTACCTCTCTCGCATGCTCGCCGATCTCGTCAACCTCAAACAATTCACTTCCGACGAGTCCAAGCGCCTCCTCACCGTCCGCGTCATGAGTTTCGCCTACAAAAAAGGCATACCCAATGACCCCACCGGCAATGGCGGCGGGTTCGTCTTCGACTGCCGCGCCGTCAACAACCCCGGCAAGTACGAGCGTTACAAGCCTTTCACCGGGCTCGACCGACAAGTCATCGAATTCCTCGAGGAAGATGGCGAAATCCTCACTTTCCTCGACCACTGCTATGCCCTCGTTGATGCTTCCGTCCAGCGTTACATCGACCGTGGCTTCACCAATCTAATGGTCTCTTTCGGCTGCACCGGAGGGCAACATCGCTCGGTCTACTCCGCTCAACATATGGCTGAGCACCTCAACCGCAAATTCAACGTCAAAGTGGAACTCATCCACCGCGAACAAAATATCGAGCAACTCTTCAACCGCAAATAACTCCATCTCAATGAAAGGTATGATTTTTGCCGCCGGCGTTGGCAGTCGCCTCAAGCCTTGGACCGACTCTCACCCCAAGGCGCTCGCTCCGGTGGCTGGTCGTCCTATCATCTCTCGCGTCATCGACAAACTCCTCGATGCCGGCATCTCCGACATCGTCGTCAACGTCCACCATTTTGCCTCGCAAATCGTTGATTTTCTCCACGACAACTACCCACACGTCAATATCGCCTTCAGCGACGAATCCAATCTCCTCCTCGACACCGGCGGCGGACTCCTCCGCGCCCTTCCACTTATAGGCAACGAGCCGGTCCTCGTCCACAACGCCGACATCCTCACCGATTTCGACCTCCGCGATATGATTGACGCTCATTATCGCTCGGGCAACGACGTCACCCTTCTCGTCCAGCCCCGCGACACCTCCCGCTACTTCCTCTTCGATGAGCAGCGACTCCGCGGCTGGGTCAACACTTCCTCCGGCGAGTGCCGTCCCGCCGGTCTCGACACCTCGGGCTTGCATCGCCTCGCTTTCGGCGGCGTTCACATCATCTCTCCATCGGTCTTCTCTCACCTCGCTCATTTCGCTCCCGCCGACACGCCTTTCTCTATAACAAATTTTTACATTAACACTTGTTCACAATTGCAAATCGGCGGCTTCTCCCTCCCCGACTCGGCACATTGGTTCGACGTCGGTAAGCCACAAAGCCTGCAACAAGCCTCCCTCTGGGCTTCCCATAACTCCCCCAAATAACCCCTAATATGTCCAAACGCATTCAAGACTTCAAGATCGTGAGCAAAGCCGCTGCCGGTGGCAACTGCCTCCTCACCCTCTTGCCTCTCGGCACGCCCGATCTCCACGACATCACACCCGGGCAATTCGTCCAGGTGCAGGCGCTCGCTCCCGAGGTGCTCCTCCGTCGCCCTATCTCCGTATGTGATGTTACCCCCGACGGACACCTTATTCTCATGGTCAAACCCGTCGGCAATGCCACTCGACACATCGACTCACTCACCGTCGGCGATACCCTCAACCTCGTCCTCCCTCTCGGCAACGGCTTCGACACCTCCGATATGCAGGCGCGCCGTGCCCTCCTCGTCGGTGGTGGCGTCGGCGTCGCTCCTCTCGTATTCCTCGCACGCACTCTCACCGCTGCCGGCGCTTCGGTCGACATTTGCATCGGTGGGCGCTCTGCCGCCGACATCGCCGGCATCGACTCCCTCTTCGTACCCGATGCTCACCTCCACTTCGCCACCGACGACGGCTCCGCCGGGCATCACGGCTTGGTAACATCACTCGA
>JBJEDD010000297.1:0-5501 GCA_051871715.1 Muribaculaceae bacterium
TCGGTGACAAGGTGTACTGGTGCACCAACACCAACTACCTGTGCCTCGGTGGTGCGTCAGGCTTGGGCGCTGCCGCCAACCCCGGCGAGGACATCTCGGCAGGCTACCAAAACGGCTGCTGGGTGTGCGAGTTTTCGAGCGGCAAATATGGCAAAGATGTACACGGCGCCGTTGCCCCCTCCTATGCCCAATACAGCGACACTCGCATCCCACGCATCTACTGCTACGACACCGTCACCGGCGTGGTAGAGGACATCACCCCCTCGGGTGGCGAGTATGATATGATGCTGCAAGACTGCCAAGGCTTGCGCTCGGCAGGCTACCACAAGGGTGTGGTATTCTTCGGCGGTCCCTCGCTCTACGGCTCCAATGCCGGCACCACTATCGGCTCGTCATTCTTTGCCCTGGATGCCGACACCGGCGAATTTATCAGTTGCGACGACATGAGCGATGTCGATGGCAATACCATCACCGACATACGTCGCTGGTTTGTGCACAACGACATACTCTACTGTGGCGTGCGCGTCACCGATGCCAACGGCGTAGATCGCGGTGCCGTGTTGCGCTGGTATGGCGACAAGCACAATCCCTGGCAATTCAAGATCGTGGGCTGGATGGCAAACGAGGCTGCCGAATTATGTGTATACAACAACCACATGTATGTGGGCGGCTGGAACACCGCCTCGCTCAACGAGAGCACCGTGGTGAAGAGCGCCGAGATCCCCGCCGATGGTCTCCAACCTGTTGATATCAACGAACCCGAATGGGATATCGTATGGCGTTACTCGCAGTATGACAAGCACATACAGGCTCAACGCATCACCTACACCGCCGGCTTGCAAGTGTGGAACGGCAAGCTCTATTGGGGTATGTTCTGCGCTGTATACACCCTGCCCAATATCGCAGTGAAGATGGGCTACACCGACTTCACGACTCCCGAGGCGCTATCGTTCTACCTCGGCAGCATCCGCCAGACAAGTTTCTGGCGTCTTGACGAAAACGACGACATCGAGTTGCTCTACGGTGAGACCGAGTTGCCCGTATGGAACCGCTTCTACACCGGCGAAGACAGCTGGAAGATGGTCGAGACCGGCTTCACGCCTACCTTCGGACGCGCCGGCTTCGGACAGCCCTGGACAGCCTACACATGGACCATGGCAGAGTATCACGATGACCTCTACATCGGCACTATGAATGCCGAAACCTTGCTGAAAGCCGCCTCGATAGCCGCTGATGGGTCGACCAATCAACTCTTCACCATTATGCGCATACTCACCGGACGCAAGTTCGGTCACGAGGGCTTTGAGTTGCTGCGCTGGACCAATCCCGACGAGGCACCCGAATACATCACCTCCGACGGCTTTGGCAACGGCACCGCCTACGGCATCCGCAACTTCACCACTTGCGGCGACGACCTGTATGTGGGCTCGGCATCGCCTCTCAACCTCGAGACCTACGGCGGCTGGCATCTCTTCCGCGTGCACGAGGATAATACCGAGGGCGTTCGCGCGAGCGAGTTGCCCGGCATTGGCTTGATCTGGCGTAATGCCGCCTCGGCTGTGACCTTCGCATCAGCCGATGGCTCAACCATCAAGGCTGTCACCGTCTACGACATCACCGGCGCTGAAGTGTTGAGGCTGTCACCGACCTCAAACACCATCGCTATCGCAGCCGACCAACTGCCCGGCGGAGTGCTCGTGGCAAAAGTCACAATCGGCACCAAGGACTACACAGTGAAAATCAAGCGATAAATCAGCACTATACAATATTCAGCGCGAACACTCCGACGGTGTTCGCGCTGTATTTTTGCTTTTTATAGGCACAAATCTCAGATTTTTTCGCTAAATTTGCAATGCAATGGAAAAAGAAGATAAAAAATACATATTTGAGTTGCCAATGAAGGTGCGCGACTACGAAGTCGATGCTGAGGGCATCGTGAACAATGCCATCTACCTTCATTACTTGGAGCACACACGCCACGAGTTCTGCGACATGGTGGGCTTCTCGTTTCGCGATATGCACAACAGCGGTATCGACCCGGTGCTGTCGCGCGTGGAGATTAACTATCGCCGACCGCTGGGCTTGGGCGACAGCATGGTATCTAAACTTGCGCTGGAACGTCGCGGACCGCTGTTTGTATTCATTCAAGACATCTACAACAGCGAGGGCGAATTGGTAGTTGATGCCGTGGTGAGTGTTGCCACGATGGTCAACGGACGCCTGTCGCGCGGCACCGAGTTGTGCAAATATTTCGAGAAATACCTGTAAATCAATGGATACGACGGCACTGACACAACGAATAGCGTTCTCAATGTTGCGAGGCATGACCCCGACACAGGGGCGTCGCATATTGGACCGTGTGGGCAGTGTCGAGCGGTTTTTTGAATTGAGTCAAGCCGAGTTGTGGCAGCAGATGGGCACGGCATCGCAGGTGCTCACCGATGCCGAGCGACGTCGAGTCCTTGCCTTGGCGGCAACCGAGGCTAAGTATATGGCAGATAATGGCATACACGGAGCATTTATTGATGACGGCGACTACCCCACGCGGCTGTCGCAGTGCAACGATGCGCCTCTGATGCTGTACACACTGGGCGAGGCAAGCGCCATCGACAAGCGGCACATGGTGGCTGTAGTGGGCACACGCAATGCCACCACCTATGGAGCCGACTTCGTGCGCACCTTGGTCAACGACTTGGCGAAAGCATTGGATGACGTAGTGATAGTGAGCGGACTTGCCTACGGCATAGACGTGCTGGCTCACAAGGCTGCATTATCGGCAGGCGTACCCACGGTGGCAGTGGTGGCGCATGGGCTGAGCACGGTATATCCGGCAGACCATCGCGACATCGCGCGGCGGATGTGCACCGCCGGCGGCGCCATGGTGTCGGAATATCACTCGTCGGCACCGGTGCACAAAGGTAACTTCCTGGCTCGCAACCGCATAGTAGCAGGCATGTGCGATGCCGTGATCGTCGTTGAGAGCGATACCCGTGGGGGAGCCTTGTCAACTGCAAGATTGGCATCGGCATACGACCGCCAGGTGTGCGCCGTACCGGGCAGAGTCACCGACCGCTACAGCCGCGGGTGTAACGCGCTGATTTACCGCAATGTAGCCTCGGCGATACGCGATGCCGGCGACCTCATCGACCTTATGGGCTGGAGCGCCCGCCCCGCCGAAGGCGAGCAACAGACCCTCCAGTTTGCCGAATTGACCCCCGAGATGCAAGTCATCGTCGACCACCTGCGACAGCACCCCGAAGCGACCATCAACGAAATGGTCGAGGCACTCGGCATTCCCTACCCGAGCCTGAGCGCCCGCGTCATGGAGATGGAAATGGAGGATATCCTCACCGCCAATCCCGGCGGAACTTATTCGCTCAATATTTGAGCCTCTCGCAACCTTTTGCCACCCTCAATTGTTTAATATTTTTCACATTATTATATTACCATGGAAAAGAAAGTAATTCCCGCATCCGAATTTATAATCAATCCCGACGGCTCGGCATTTCACATTCACGTAACGCCCGAGCAACTCACCGACAATATAATCTTGGTGGGAGACCCGGCGCGCGTCAATATGGTAGCCGAATTTTTTGACACCAAGACCTTTGAGGTGCAGTCACGCGAGTTTCACACCATCGGAGGCACCTACCGCGGCAAGCCTATCATGTGCATCAGCCACGGCATCGGACCCGACAACATCGATATCGTCATCACCGAGTTGGACGCACTGGCAAACGTGGACTTCGCCACCCGCGAGGTGCGCGACAACAAGCGTCGCCTGACCATGGTGCGTATCGGCACCAGCGGAGCCTTGCAGCCCGAGTTGTCGCTGGGTACCCCGGTGATAGCCGAGAAGTCAATAGGCTTTGACGGCGTGCTCAACTACTATGCCGGGCGCAACGATATCGCCGACTTGGGATTCGAAAAAGCATTCTGCGAGCATGTGGGTTGGAATCCGTTGTGGGCAAAGCCATACATCGTCGATGCCGATGCCGACTTGGTGGCTCGCATCGCCGGGAATGATATGGTGCTCGGCAACACCATCTCGGCAGTCGGTTTCTATGGTCCTCAGGGACGCGAAGTGCGCCTGGCGCTTGCCAATCCCGACCTCAACCGTCGCATCGAATCGTTTGAGTATCAAGGACGTCGCATTACCAACTATGAAATGGAAAGCGCCCCACTCGCCGGACTGGGTCGCTTGATGGGGCATCGTTGCATGACTGTGTGCTCGATTATTGCCAACCGTTTCAACAACGACGCCAATCCCAATTACAAATCGGGCATCCGCGACCTCATCGGCACCGTGCTCGACCGCATCTAAGGCAGACGCTCGAAAGTATATCCGCGAGCGGATAAAGAATCAAGCAGCATCGGCAAGTGATTGTACAACTTGTCGATGCGCTTTTGTTGTGTACCCGGGTGAATAATCATAATTGCGCCACACAAGCCATGTGCACGCTCATACTCAAATAGTTGGCTAATAATAGTATCCGATGAGAAATAGTCGGGCATATCGGGCGTAGTGTAGTCGCGGAAGGTGAGCAATTCGGGCGTGGGATTAATCACTTTCAAGCCCAAGGAGTCGCACAAGGGTGGCGCCTGCTCGGCGGCAATCCATTCATATGGAGGCATAAACCAGCGGCACCGGTCGGGGGTAATGCCAAAGGCGCCAAGAGCGCAAATGTTGGCTCGTATATCATCGAGCAGGGAGTCGGTGGAAACCAAGGGTGTGCGGTCGGCATCCCAGTCGGCGAGGAGGAGATGGCGGTTGCCATGCCCGCCGACATAGTGACCTGCTGAGATAACGCGCTGAATGACAGCGCGATTGGAGGCACGCTCAAGGAAATTACCGGTAAAGAAGAAATTAGCGAGAATATCGCGCTCGGCAAGGGCATCCAAGATAATCGGAGCGCCCTCAAAGAGCGAATCGGCAGAGAAGACCAAGAAGATGGAGCGACTCGTGGTGTCGTGAGCCACAATCACTCCATATCGGTCGTATCGGTCGGCAACATCGGGCTTATGTGATGACACACAAGCACATAGCAGCATCGCCGCGATTATGCTAAGAAAGAAGCGCATCACAGGGGGCGGATGCCCATGATGTGGCGCACCTCGGCAAGTGTGGCGGCAGCGCGAGCACGAGCGCGCTCGGCACCATCGCGAACCACACGGCGCAGGTAATCCTCGTTGGCGAGTATATCTTGGATACGCTCGCGGATGGGGGTAGTCACAGCGAGAATATCCTCGGCAAGTTGCTTCTTGAGGTCGCCATAGCGGATAGAGCAGTCGGCATAAGCGTTGCGGAAATGCTCAACCACATCGGGAGCGGAGGTCAGTTCGAGCAAGGTGAAAAGGTTGGCGACAGGCTCGCTCATAGGCGAATTGGGCTCCTTGGGACCCTCGTCGGTGGTGGCTCGCATCACCTTCTTGCGCAGGACTTTGGGGTCGTCGATGAGGTAGATGCAGTTGCCCTCGCTCTTGCCCATCTTGCCGGAGCC
>JBJEDD010000298.1:0-5467 GCA_051871715.1 Muribaculaceae bacterium
TGGTCACTCTCTACTAAGGTAGTCATTTTTTGCCTTAGTAACTACTTCCTTTTTTTTATTTTTACCAAAACGTTTAGGACAATATTGAGCAATAAGGCAAATTATTGTGTATACTTATTGCCTTAAATAGTGAAAATTTGTAACTTTGCAACTCGTTTTAATATCATTATGCACTGATAAAATTAGTAATTTATTATATCCGTTATGACCGATTTAAAACAAACCACTACGCTTCGCGATTCGGCGGTTTTCCGTTGGACCGTGCTATTCTTCCTGGCGTTTGCGATGTTCTGTTCATATATCTTTATGGACATCTTGTCGCCTATTCAAGACCTCATGCAATCCACTCGCGGTTGGGATAAGACCGCCTTCGGCACAATGCAAGGGTCCGAGACATTCCTCAATGTCTTTGTTTTCTTCCTTATTTTTGCCGGTATCATTCTCGACAAGATGGGCGTGCGCTTCACTGCCGTGCTCTCGGGAGCCGTGATGCTGGTTGGCGCCACTATCAATTGGTATGCCGTGACAACGATGTTCCAAGGCTCGGGGCTTGAGCAATGGTTTACCGAAAATCTCAATTACATTCCGCTTCTCGACGAGATGGGCGTATCGCCCTTCTATGAGGGTATGCCCGCGTCGGCTAAGTTCTCGGCTGTCGGCTTCATGATTTTTGGCTGCGGTGTCGAGATGGCAGGCATCACCGTGTCGCGTGGTATTGTTAAGTGGTTCAAGGGTCGCGAGATGGCTCTCGCCATGGGTAGCGAGATGGCGCTGGCTCGCCTCGGTGTCGCTACCTGTATGATTTTCTCGCCCTTCTTTGCACGCCTCGGCGGCAATATCGACGTATCTCGCTCGGTTGCCTTCGGCGTTGTGCTCCTCTTAATTGCCCTCATCATGTTCATCGTCTATTTCTTTATGGATAAGAAACTCGATGCACAGACCGGCGAGGCTGAGGAGAAAGATGACCCCTTCAAAATCAGCGACCTTGGCAAGATTCTCACCAGCAGCGGCTTCTGGCTCGTTTCGCTACTCTGCGTGCTTTACTATTCGGCTATCTTCCCCTTCCAGAAATATGCCGTCAATATGCTCCAATGCAACTTGACATTCAGCGAAATCGCTGCTGACTCCTTCTGGAAGAGCGATATGTGCACCATTATTCAATATGTAGTGATGCTCGTGGTGGCTGCTTCGTCGTTCGCAAGCAACTTTATGAAGAACAACACCAAGCGCATTATTTTTGCTTCGCTCGCCGTGGTGTCGCTCGTCGGATATTGCTACATGGGCTATATGCGTCAGAGCGCCGAGGCTGTATTCGCCGTGTTCCCATTGCTCGCTGTGGCTATCACTCCCGTCCTCGGCAAGTATGTCGACACCAAGGGCAAGGCAGTGTCGATGCTCATACTCGGCTCGCTGCTCCTCATCGCATGCCACCTTACATTCGCTCTCTTGTTGCCGGTATTCAAGGGTAGTGAGATTGGCGGCTTTATCGTCGCCTACGTCACCATCCTGGTGCTTGGCGCCAGCTTCTCTTTGGTTCCAGCCGCCTTGTGGCCCAGCGTCCCAAAATTAGTAGATGCCAAGATTATCGGTAGCGCCTACGCTTTGATTTTCTGGATCCAAAACATAGGCTTGTGGCTCTTCCCCTTGCTCATCGGCAAGATTTTGGACGCTACAAATCCCGCTATCACACAGGCATTGGCTGACGGCACCATTACTGCCGAGGTTGCAGCCACCTCCTACGACTACACCGTGCCCTTGGTAATGCTCGCCATGCTCGGCGTCGCTGCCCTCGTCCTCGGCGTAATCCTCAAAGTCGTTGACAAAAAGAAAGGCTACGGCATCGAAAACCCCAACATCGTAGCATAATATCCTCCACCAAATAAAGTGCCCGGGCTTGGCATCCACCAGCCCGGGCGCTTCTTATGTAATATTGTTGATTTAACAAGCTCTGACTTCAATGCCAAGCGTCTTGCATCGTTCAAGGAAGAAGGTGAAGTCTGCCGGTTCGCCATTGCTACTCGTAGGCCAGTTAGAGCATATTACAAACTCTCCGTCTGCTACCTTGATGGCATCTTTGCGACTAAATGAAGCAAAAAAACTTACCTTGCCTTTTTCGCGACGTTGTTGGTCGTATACGTCATAGGGCATAAATTTCTTCGACATATTCTTGGTTACGCGAAATGCATCGCACACTTGTTCGAAGGTGATTCCGGGGTGGGCAGCGATATAGTCAGTTACTATATCGTTCACCAACTTTGTCTTTTGAGGGTATTTACGACCCTTATAGCTATAATTGTTAAGGTCGCGATTAAATTTATACACTTTCTTTATCGGGCCATCAAAAGCCTTTAGATTGGTGATAGCCGACAACTCAAGGGTTGCCGATATAATGCCTCCCAAGTTGGCGTCGTCATTGACTATGACCGCAATTTTGTTGAGCAAACCCGACACGGAGAAAGTGCGGTTGCTGAGGTATGTCTCCTTCTGGCACATACGGAACAGCACTTTCTCCCATTCTTCATCAAATTCCTCTACCGAATTGAGCGCTTCGATTTCGGTGTCGGTGAGCGGGCGAAGTTTCAGGCGCGAAGCGATACGGTCATTCCACTGCTTGAAGTCGGGCTCCTCAGTCAACTGATTATATATATAAGGATAAGCTATCTGCATACACACCAGCGAGAAATTTAACTCTTTCATTGATAGGTTTTGCATCTCGGAGATTTGTGTTTGCATCTCATTGATTATGGATATCAACGCAAGCGTATTAGACAAGCGTTTGAGTGAGCGCGGATTGGAGCCAACCGACAAGCGAGCTATCTCCGAGACAGTTTCTGCGACAGTCGGGTCATTCAATTCTTCTTCGGTGAAGAAGTCGATTTTGCGTAGCGCATCTACCAAGAAGGTATCAATCGAATACGATGCCACAGGCATCGAGAATGGCAATTGAATAATTTTGTCGAAGAAAGAACGGAATTCTCGTTCGTTTTTGTCGGTCAACTCGCCGAACTTGGGCTTCAAGCCCTTGATAACCACATCGTAATCAATAGCAAGGATAAAAACACAATGCGGAAGATCAAAAATATTCTTAAGCAACTCAAGGATTTCCACAGCTACCGGGGGGTCTATACGGTCAAGGTCGTCAATAAAGAAAGTGAAACCGACGCGCTTAGCATCGTTCTTGAGTGCATCCTCTATTAGATGCGAGATTTCGTTCTTCAGTTGCAAGATATCCGAGCAGCCATCCTCGCCCGAGAACAATTCATCAACTAAGCCACCATCGATGCCTACTGCTCCAGCTGCCACCTTAGTGCCCACCGAAGCCATTTTCTTGAACAAGCCGCCGATTTTCTTTTTACTCTCTTGCCAACGATGTTCCGAAGGGTTTAGCTGCCCGATTTGAGTAATGATACCTTCAAGGATGCTGATAATAGCTTGTGCCGGCGTTTTCATCAAGGAATATTGCCAGGTATTGAGCCATATCGGGTAATACATGGCATTGTCTGCATCGCACAAGTTGTAGCGCAGTTGGTTCATCAGCGAAGTTTTGCCGGAGCCCCATTCGCCTTGTAATGCGATAGTGATGGGTGTGTCAGTGAGTTGCACATATTTTACGAGTGCATCTTGGTATACTTGTATGCCAAACAAGTCGTCTTGACCGGCTTGACGTGGCACATCGATTATGCTTGATTTCATCGCTGAATTACTTGAGAATTACGGTGTTAAAACCAAAAGATTTGAAGAGGTTTTGTAGTTGCTCTTCTCCGGACGTTTTAGCCAAATCGAGGATTCCTGCCGCAGTAGCATCTTCGAGTAGTTGCTTGTTAGCGCCCATGGTTAGTTGTGTCATCTCCTCATGAGACCATGAGCCATCTTCCACAAATATGTCAATATCAGATGGGTTGACTACCGCGTCAAAGATTTGTACCTCTGGGAGAGTGACCCAAATGGTATCATTGCTTTGGCTGATCCCTTCCTCAGTGAGTTGACTAAGGTCGTATCCTGCACGCACTTTTCCACTTACGATCACACAAATGTCATCTTGCATAACATCGTCGGGCTTTTTCCCAAACCAACCTGTTACAGTTCCAACTACATTATTGTCAACAATAGAGCTGACTTTTGTCTTTGACATTGGTATTTCTTCGTAGAAGCATGCAGTAGTAATTTTTGATATATTCTTGACTTCTGCTACCACGTTTGCAGTTTTCTCAATCTTGGGACCATCATTAGAGAAAAGCGCATCAAAAAATGAGAATCCCATGAAATAAGCAGCGATAAAGCCGATAACAATCAATGCCAATATAATGAGACGTGTAAGAATTCCTTTCATGACCTATTCGAAATTAATGGTTATATCTGTAAATCCTATCTGCTTAAAAAGAGAGGTAAAATATGTGGTCGCATTGGCTTCTGCATCAACTAAAATACCTAAATTGTCAATGTCATTGCGAATATCATTCTCGCCTTGGCGTAGCACGTCATTACGCTCAGTAGCAGTGAAATTCATGCGCAAAGTCGAGACCTTGGTGTACTTTAATTGAATATGGTCTGCAGGCATATTAACAGATAACAACTCAGCCTTGGGCAAGACAATAGTGATAGAATGTTTGCCCTCATCAATTATGGTTTTGGTTGCATCATATTTTGACATATCAATACCGCCTTCGAGATAAGCGCGGCAAGTGAATAGTATTTTGCGATCACCAATTGTCCACCATTCGCAGTCTGTCGCTTTAATGACTTTATCTACGGTGTATTCAGCGGTAGATAATTTGCCGGCCGAACATAAAGTGGCTATCCTTTCGTGTGCAGTTTCGGTAAGGCCGTTTTTGCCACAGCCTGTGAGAAATATCCCGACTGTATATACTATTGCTATGTATTTCAACAGAACACTTTTTTTCATTTTAGTTATTTTAATTATTTGGTTATTCTTATTTAGACACAGCCGCCCAGCATCTTACTGTAATATGTGTGATAATGGCATTTATAATTAACATCAAGAGAGAATAAAAAAAGCCACCTTGAACGAGTACGCAAGTAAGTGTACACAGGAATCCGACTAAATACATCGTTATGGCGGTTCCGATATTTGACATTATGTAGGAGGTGGTGCATGTTTTATTAACCAGGTCATTGATTATCTTAATTTCTCTCTCTAAATCTGTAATCTCATTTAATGGCTTAAGTTTCTTTTTCAACAAAGCCCAAATGACAAAAAATAATGTGGTAATAACAAGATTTAATATTGAGATTGAAAATTTAAAAAATGCATCGCCCTTGAAAAGTACGCAAGCAAGTGTGCACAATATGCATACTATGTATATAGTAGCGACCGCGCCTTTGTTTTCTTTGCTTATTACTTTGAGATGGTTTACTTTTTGCTGAAAGAAACTGCTACCAGTGATTTCGTCAATTGGATTCATTGCTGTTGTTCTGTTTGAGATTCGTTATGGATTTCATGGAATGC
>JBJEDD010000299.1:0-5449 GCA_051871715.1 Muribaculaceae bacterium
TGCTCTCGTGGCTGATGATGCGCACTCCCTCGGCTATGATTCCCGATGAGGATACCGGCTTCATGTTCGCTATGGTCGACCTTCCCGCCGGCGCCTCGCAGGAGCGCACTACCGAGGTCCTCGACCAACTCGAGAAGACTGTTATGCAGAACCCTGCCGTCAAACTCGTCGAGACCATTAACGGCTACTCGTTCATCGCCGGTCAAGGCGCTTCATACGGTACCCTGCTCATCAAACTCAAGAATTGGAGCGAACGCACCAAGGAGCAAAGCGCCGGCAACGTCATCAAGCAACTCTACGGCGCTACCCGCAATATGAAGGACGCTCGTGTCATCTTCGTTCAGCCGCCTATGATTACCGGTTACTCCATCACCAACGGCTTCGAAATCAAGATGCAGGACAAGACCGGTGGTAGCATCGACCAATTCTACGGCGTGGTGCAGAACTTCATCGCCAAACTCAACCAACAGCCCGAAATCCTCACCGCATACACCACCTTCAACCCCACATTCCCCCAATATATGCTCGACATCGATGCCGCCAAGTGTAAGCAAGCCGGCATCTCGCCCTCGACCATCATCTCTACTCTCCAGGGTTACATCGGTGGTATGTATGTCTCCAACTTCAACCGCTTCGGTAAGATTTACCGTGTGATGATGCAAGCCAATCCCCAGAGCCGCACATCGCTTGAGTCGCTCAACGGCATCAAGATACGCAACGGCAACACCATGGCGCCCATCTCCAACTTTGTGAAACTCACCCGCGTATACGGTCCCGACTTGTTGAACCGCTTCAACCTGTTCAACTCTATCGCCGTGTCGGGTAACCCCAAGGACGGCTATTCCTCGGGTGACGCTATCGCCGCCATCGAGCGTGTCGCCAAGGAAACCTTGCCCCAGGGCTACGGCTTCGAGTACTCGGGTATGACCCGCGAGGAAGCCGGTAGCGGTGCCGGCAATGCCACCGCCACCATCTTCGGGCTCTGTCTCCTCTTCGTATACCTGCTGCTCTCGGCACAGTACGAGAGTTATATCCTCCCCTTGGCAGTTATCCTCTCTATCCCCTTCGGTCTGATGGGCTCGTTCATCTTCGCCAATATCTTTGACATCTCCAACAATATCTATCTGCAGATCGCCTTGATTATGCTTATCGGTCTGTTGGCTAAGAATGCCATCCTTATCGTCGAATTTGCCCTCGAGCGCCGCAACTCGGGCATGAGCGTTATCAATGCCGCCATCGCCGGCGCCGCCGCTCGTCTCCGTCCCATCTTGATGACCTCGCTCGCCATGGTTATCGGTCTGTTGCCTATGATGTTGTCGTCGGGCGTTGGCGCTAACGGCAACCGCGCACTGGGTACCGGCTCGGTCGGCGGTATGCTCATCGGTATGATTCTCCAAATCTTCATCGTTCCCGCTCTGTTCTGCGTATTCCAGCTCATCCAAGAGAAGATCAAGCCTATCAAGTGGCAAGACCAGGAAGAAGGCGGCACCATCGAGAGCGAAATTGAACAATATGCACGTTAAAGCACTCACCACTATGAATAAAGTAATTAAAGGCTCACTCGCCGTGGTGATGGTCGCCACGATGTCGAGTTGTCACATTTATCAGAAATACGAGACCCCCACAAGCACTCCCCTGACCTCGGAATATGCCGAGGCTCGGGAGGCAGAGGTCGACTCCACCGCCCTGGGCAACCTCTCGTGGCAAGAGGTGTTCACCGACCCATTGTTGGTATCATATATCAATCAGGCTCTTGAGAACAATGTCGACCTTGCCAATGCCTGCCTCAATGTCGAGGCGGCTCAGGCTCGCGTCATGGGTGCCAAGTTGGCTTACCTCCCCTCGGTGGCACTTATCCCCAATGGTGCCGGCGCCAAGTATGGCTCCTACGATATGAGTTGGTCCTACCAACTCCCCGCCCAGGTATCCTGGGAGGTGGACCTCTTCGGCAAGTTGCTCAACAACAAGCGCTCGGCTCAGGTCAACCTCCTTCGCACCGAGGCTTATGCCCAAGCCGCTCGCTCGCAGATTATCGCTGCCGTGGCTTCGACCTACTACACCCTCGGCGCCGTCAATCGCCAACTCGAACTCTCGCGCAACACCTCGGCGTTGTGGCTGGAGACCGTCAACACTATGCGCAACCTCAAGGAGGCAGGTCGCACCACCGAGCTCGGTGTCAAGCAAGCCGAGGCTAACTATCACAACATTCTGGCTTCAATCACCGACCTCGAGGCTACCGTGGTGCAACTCAACAACACTATGTCGCTGTTGCTCAACGTGATGCCCCAACAGTGGGAAGTCAACGCCTACCGCGACCTCGAGGTACCGGCATCGGCTGCCGCCGGTGTGCAGATGTCAATGCTCGCCGCTCGTCCCGACGTATATGCCGCCGAGATGTCGCTGGCAAGCGCCTACTATGCTACCAACAGCGCCCGCGCCGCCTTCTATCCCTCGCTCACCATCACCGCCAACGGTGGCTTCACCAACGTCCTCGGCTCGATGATTTCCAACCCCGGTGACTGGTTTGTGCAACTTGCCGGCTCGTTGGTCGCTCCGCTGTTCTCTCGCGGACAGAATATGGCTAACCTGCGCGTCGCCAAGGCACAGCAGCAGACCGCACTCAACACCTTTGAGTACACCCTGCTCAACGCTGCCGCCGAGGTGAGCAACGCCCTCACCGTCTACGACAAGAGCATCGCCAAGGCTGAGTATCTCAACCTCCAGGTGCAAGACCTCACTCAGGCTGTCGACATGGTTCAGGACCTCTTCACCTACTCTACCGGCAGCGTCGACTACCTGCAGGTAATTACCGCCCAGCAGAGCCTCCTCGGTGCCCAGATTTCGCTCATCGACTGCAACCGCGCCCGCGACTTGGCTGTCATCAACCTTTACCAAGCCCTCGGCGGCGGTCGATAATCCCTCAACGACTTAAATCTATCATATTATGATTAGTCCATTAGCATACGTCGATCCTTCAGCCCAATTGGGCAAGGACGTCATCGTTCACCCCTTTGCATGCATCGACAAGGACGTCGTTATCGGCGACCGTTGCGAGATTTTCCCCTATGCCAGCATCGTCCACGGCACACGCATGGGCAACGACTGCAAGGTGTACCAAGGAGCCATCGTGGGCGCCGACCCCCAGGACTTCCGCTGGAAGGGTCAGCAGACCTACTGCGTCATCGGTGACAATACCGTCATCCGCGAGCAGGTAATCATCAACCGCAGCATCTACGACGACGGCGCTACTCGCATCGACGACAATGTCTTCGTTATGGCGAAGTCGCACATCGGTCACGACTCTCACATCAACAGCCGGTGCGTGCTGGGCAATGGCGTCACCTGTGCCGGTGGCGTCACCGTCGATATGGGCACCATCCTCTCGTCGAATGTCATCCTCCACGAGGGTGTAAATGTGGGCAAATTGGCGCTCGTCAAGGGCGGTTGCCGCATCTCCTCCAATGTGCCCCCTTACACTATCATCGCCCACAACCCTGCGACATACTATGGCGTCAACCATATAATCATGAGCAAACACGCCCATTTCAGCGACGAAGTCATCGACGACATCGCCAAGGCTTACCGCCATATCTATCAATCGGGCACCTCGCTGTTCAACGCCATGCGCCGCATCGAGGCTGACATCGAGCCATGCAAGCAACGCGACGAAATTCTCACATTCATTCGCGACAACGACAGCCGTATCGTGGGCATCTCCACCGCTGTTGATTGACCCTGTGGGCACATGTATGAGTCTCTGACCTGCATAGCCCTGCGCACTACCAAATACGACGACAGCCACTCCATCGTCACTGCCTGGAGTGATTGTCACGGACGCCTCTCGCTCCGGATACCTGCGGGTGCCGGTCGAGGGGCGTCGCGTATGCGGGCGCTCACCATGCCGTTGAGCGTCTTTGCCGGCGAGGTTGATATCCGCCCCGGGCGCGCCATTCACCCCATACGCGATATGCGCCCCGTGGTAGTAGCCTCATCGACTGCTACCGACCCCGCCAAGATTGTCGTTGCCACATTCATCAGCGAACTGCTCACCGCCGTGTTGCGCGAAGACATGCCCGATACAGCCCTGTCGGCGTTCCTCATTGAGGCTATCGCGGCGCTCAACGACATCGACACCCCCATCGGGGTGGCTAATTTCCCTATATTATTTATGTGGCGACTGAGCCACTTCCTGGGCATCCAACCCGACACCCACTCGTGGCAGCGCGGCGACTATCTCGACCTGCGCGACGGCATCTTCCGCCACTCGCGCCCGACACACTCACAGCATCTGGCGCCCGAGGCGACAGCCTTCATCAACATCCTTGACCGGCTCAACTACACCAACTGCCGCCGCCTACCCTTGCCTCGGACACTGCGCCGCCAAGCCCTCGACACCCTCATCCAATACTACAACCTGCACCACACCCCCACCGGCGCCCTCCACTCGCTCCCCATCATCTCATCCCTCTTCTGAGCCCTACATCTCCAGCGCATTCCCCTTAAGGGAACTGTCTTAATTTACTTCTTAAAAAGATATTCTCTTCCGTTATAATAGGTAGTATCTACACGCAAAATTTGGCGTCTCGCGAGAACCTCTCCTAAACAGTCATAATCCTCAATTCTATGCAAACTAATCTTTCCATTGATAAGCTTGTATATTCGTTTCTCGTTATCAGAATAGCCGCTATTGCAAAATGTAGATATTTCCTTTCTTGTATAGTCTATTACAGACCAGTCATCTAAATTGGCAAATGGTGCGATTCCTCTTGTGGAATCATAAAGGTAATCGTAACCGATTTTACCATTCCTATATTGCAATCCATAAGCAACATAGGCATTAATGTATCGTTGCCCTTGGCTCGCATATTTCATAATCAATTCATCTTTCTCATCAAAATTAACATCAAGAAAGAAAAAAGGCAACGTAGCGAACTCTTTAAACTCTATTGGTTTTGACCTATTAATATGAGGTTGCTCATAAACTAATTCCACAACATCGTAATTACAAATAGTATCTATATTAAGGCTATCTATTCGGAAAAACATATTGGGAAAAGACATAAAACAGGTGTCATTTCTAAAAAAAGCGATTTCAGCGTTTCCACGCAATGTAGAATCAAAGTATGCATACGGACTTACTGCAATCCTAACATCAAATCCATTAATTTTATTGCGGTATTTGATGAAACAAATGTTATCTCCATAGTCAAACAACGCAAAACCATCAGGATAAGGATTATGTGAGACTATTAATGTGTCCTTCTGGGAAATAATTGAATCCGTCTGCTCTGATTGTGAACAACTAATCAAGGAAACCATAACGATTGTTAGAAAGAACGGCAATTTTTTCATCTGTCAGAGTAATTTTGGGAGGTTAAGGAGTAGTTTGATAGTGTTTCTTGTTTTGAAATCCAAAAGTATCTTGGTGTGTCGCAAAGTTAGCACTTTT
>JBJEDD010000300.1:0-5445 GCA_051871715.1 Muribaculaceae bacterium
CACCGATGCACTCAGATTTTCATCGAGACCCCCTATCGCAACAACCGCCTGGTCGACTTGCTGGCACGCACCCTCGCCGACGACACCCTCCTGTGCGTCGCCTCGGATGTCACCGGCGCTCGACAGTCGATAATCACCGCCTCGGCGGCTCAATGGCGCTCCAAGCGATACGACTACGCTAAGATTCCCACTATTTTCCTAATTTGCAGTTGATATGGCACGTCACAATCGTCGCTCGACACGTCCCCTCGAGGATCTACCCAACCTCTTTGGTGGAGAAGAAACCGAACTTCTGCACGAACTCACCTTGCAGACCATCGAGGATAGTAAAAAACGTGCCGTTGCCAAGACCCCCGCTGAGGAAATGAGCGTGCCCGACGAGTATCGCGGTCCGCGCCGCGAGTTGCGCTTCATGTCGCTCGGCAGTGGCTCCAGTGGCAACTGCGCCTATGTGGGCACCCCCGATGCCGGCATTCTCATCGATGCAGGTGTTGACAACAAAAAGGTGGACACCGAGTTGGCTCGCAACAGCATCGACATCAACACCATCAAGGGTATTTTCCTCACTCACGACCACGCCGACCATGTCAAGTTTGCCTACTCGATACTGCGCCGACACCCCCACATGCGCCTATACTCCACGCTCAAGGTCCTCGAAGGCTTGTTGCGCCGCCACAACATCTCGCGTCGCATCAAGGAGTATCAAACACCCATCTTCAAGGAGCACGAGTATGAATTTGACGGCATGGTGGTCATCCCCTTTGAGACCTCACACGACGGCACCGACAACTGCGGATTTGCCATTACGCTGGGCAACACTCGCCTGGTCATCGCCACCGATATGGGCATAGTGACCGAGCGAGCCGACCACTATATGCGACAAGCATCGACCATAGTCATCGAGAGCAACTACGACGCCGACATGCTCGAGAACGGGCGCTACACCGAGTATCTCAAGGCTCGCATACGCTCGCCTCGCGGACATATGAACAACAGCGTCACCGCCAAGTACTTAACCGACATCTATACTCCCTCGCTACGTCACATCTTCCTGTGTCACCTCAGCGAGGACAACAACACCCCCGAGACGGCAGTCGCCACCACTATCAATGCACTGCGCACTCGCGACATACGCCCCGCCACCTCGATATTGGATATTCCAGACAAGCGTGTATTCATCACGGCATTGCCTCGCCACGAGACTACGCCTCTGTACGTGCTGTAGTCACGCTCCCGAATTCAGTTTCTCAATCACACGCGCACGATAGGTATCACCTACCGGTATCTCGGTATTGCCCACCACCAAGCGCGAGCGGTCGTAGGAGCTCACATGCCGCGGCGCCACGATATATGAGCGGTGCACACGCACAAAATCGTCCTCGAGCAACATACCCTCTATTGACTTCATGCTCATCTGCGTGATTATCGGCCGCTCACGGTCGCCGGTGTATATCTTCACATAGTCCTTGAGCCCCTCGACATATAGGATATCCGCGATGGCTATGCGCACCGAGCGATAGTCGCTGCGCACGGTAATAAACTCGGGGCGCTGACCGGGACGCCGCGAGGTCACTCGCTCGATAGAGGCGGCAAACTCCTCGTAACTCACCGGCTTGAGCAAATAGTCGGCAGCATGGACTTGGAAGCCCTCAAAGGCATAGTCGCGATAGGCAGTGACAAAAATCACATCTATGGGAGCATCGGCAATGGCACGCGCTATCTCGATACCGGTGATATGAGGCATCTGAATATCCAAGATGGCGATATCGGCTTGCCCGGCAGTGAGGGCGCTGAGTACCTCGGCGCCCGAGTCGTAAGCCCCCACGAGTTCCAGCGTGTCAATGCGCTCGACATACGAGCGTATGAGGCGCAGAGCCAGTGGCTCGTCATCAGCAATTATGCATCTATACTTCGACATGGATCGTCAATAGTGATGGTGGCAGTAAATACTCCGTTGTTCGACGAGGTGACCAGTGCTGCCCGCGAGCCATATATCAACTCGAGGCGCCGCCGCAAGTTTACCAGCCCTACTCCGCCCGAGTGCTGCTCGTGGCGCGCCTCTTGGTCGATAACATTGACGGTGCGGAACTGCAACCCGTCACCTGTCACATGCAAGGATATCTCGATGGGGTCGCTGTGGCGCGTGGTGTTGCCATACTTGAAGGCATTGTCAATGAGTGACACAAAAATCAACGGCGGCACGGTGACGGCTGCACCTGTCGGGATGTCGATATCCACCTTGATGGGGCGGTCGCCCAGGCGCAGGCGCATCAAGTCGACATAGTTGTTGATGAAGTCAACCTCGCGTTGCAAGTCAACTCGCTCGGGGTTCTCATAGACCACATAGCGCAGCATATTGCTGAGGTCGTGTACCGCCGAGCGCGCATCGGCGGGCGAAATCTCTATGAGGGCGTAGATGCTGTTGAGGGTATTGAACAGAAAGTGAGGATTGAGTTGGCTGCGGAGGCTGTTGAGTTCGGCGGCACGATGCTCATCGGCGAGCCTGGCACGGTGGCGCTCCATATCCTTCCAGCGCTGCGACAAGCGCAGCACCACTGCCAAGACTATCGCTAACAGCAACACGATGGCATCGCGCATCATGAACGATGCCGACATGAGCATATGATGCAGCATGTCGATATCCTCGGGATGAGGCAAGCGTCCCTCGCGTGGCGGTCTATCGCCGTGCCCCAACTCGTTGAGCACCCACATCGCATATATTGTAGCAATGACCAGCAGAATATTAATAATTGTAAACGACCACCAATTGTGGCGACGAATAACCGCGCGCTCGATGATGAAATAATAATTAATGTAAAAGACAGCAATCATCAAGGCACTCTTGGCATAGAACCACCACGGTGTGGAGGTTGTGCCCATGCGCCCGGCTGCAGCGTAGCCCATGAGCATCTCGGGGAGGATACATATGATGGTCACCAAGATGAGGTGGACCGGCAATACCGAGAGCCAAGTATTTGATTTTGAGGAGGTCATATGATTTACAATAAATCAAGGAGGTCTTCGGGCTTGTGTATAATATGGTCGGCATATGCACCGGTCAACTCGGATACCGAGCGGAAGCCCCACGACACGCCGACACTCTCGATGCCGGCACGGCGAGCGGTCTCCATATCCACAGCCGAGTCACCGATATAGATGACTTCGCTCTTGGGAGTCGGGCGATCAGTGAGGATGCGGAAGACCACCGAGGGGTCGGGCTTGACGGGTACACCCTCGATTTGTCCGCAGATAGACACGAAGGATATACCGCGGAAGAAGCGGGATATCAGGCGATTAACGGCGCTCTCATACTTATTGGAAGCCACGGCGAGCGCTACGTCGCGACGGCGCAACTCGGCGAGCAGGTCCTCCATGCCCGGATAAGGGGTGGTGAAGTCGTCGAGGTGAGCATCATAATAGGCTCTGAACTCGACTAATACGCTATCGACGGTAGCATCATCGCGGCTCTCGGCAGGCAGAGCACGCTGCACCAGGCGGCGCACACCATTGCCCACCATCTGCGGGTAAGCATCTATGGGATGCGGATTGAAGCCGCGAGCCTCCAGCGCCGCATTGGTGGCGGTGCCGAGGTCGGCAATCGTATTGAGCAAGGTGCCGTCGAGGTCAAAGATAGCGAGTTGTTTCATATCTTAAATATTTGATTATCAGAATGGATAGCCCACAGCGAAGTGGAATGTGGCATCGCGTCCCCACTTGGGGTGGAGCAGAGGCCATGGCTCTTGATTCATTGCCGGATTGTGAGCCTTGAAGCCGAGGTCGAAGCGCAACAAGAAGTAAGTGAAGTCCATACGCAAGCCCAAGCCATAGGAGGCGGCAATCTGCTTGTAAAACTCGTTGAACTTGAACTTACCACCGGGCTGGTTGGGGTAGTTGTGCATGGTCCACACATTGCCGGCATCGATGAAGAGAGCGCCCTCAAATACCCAGAAGAGTTTGGCACGGTATTCCATACCCAGTATCAACGAGATATCGCCACATTGATTGATGAAGTCGGTCACCGAGTTGTGGGCATCATAGCAGCCGGGGCCGAGGGTGCGGACGCCCCAGCCACGGACACCATTGGCGCCACCGGCATAGAAGCGCTTCTCAAACGGCACCATCGACGAGTTGCCATATGGGTAAGCGATACCGGCATCTACCCTGAATGCCAAGGCATTGCGCGAGTTGAAGTTGCGGGTGTAGGTGTAGGTAAACTCGCCCTTGACATACTGTGAATACTGCACGCCGAAGACCTTGTAGGCATCATCCTTGCTACCCGAGAAGATATGAGAGAGTCCGTAGAGGACGTTGCCTGCAGTCTCGAGGCTCAGACGCAAGGTGTTGACATGTGGCTGCATAGCAAATGCATTGACATCGGCAGTGGGTATACGGCGGTTGGTGCGGTAATATTGCAAGCCCATGCGCATGATGAAGTGGTCCTCGTAGGAATACTTGAGCAGGGGATTGTCGGGGGCAATTTCTTCGATAAAATTGATGGTGGAGCGAGGCAGACGCACCAAGTTAATATCCACGAGGTCAAAGGTGTAGCGACGGTTGTAATCACCGCGGCGATTGTTCCACTTCCATCGCCAGGCGGCACCGGCGATGATGCGAGTGTACTCGGGGCGCTCCTGGTAGTTGAACGACAGCGCCACCTCGGTAGTGGCTTGCATGCGCTTCTTGAAACTGCGCGACGCAAAGGGCAACTCAAACTTGGGGAAGGTGATGCCCACCTCGCCGGCATACTCGGTGTAGCGGTTGTTGATAAGCCCCTCAACATTGCCCGAAAGGCTCTCGTAGGAGGTGCGGAACTTCACGGTGAGCATATCGCTGCGGTGAGTGAGGTTGCGATTTTGGTAAGTAGCGCCGACACCGAAGCCCAAGTCGCCCTCGGAGTTGGTGCCCTCCAATTCGAGGGCTATACTCTGCTTGCGATTGCGCGAAATATAAATCGTGGCATCGAGGAATTCCGTGTCACCCACAGCGCCCACCGGTTCCATATCTATATTGATGAAGCGGAGGATGCTCAGGCGCGACAACGACGAGTAAGTGCGGTCAACGGCAGCCGCGCTATAAATATCGCCCGGCTCAATAAAGCACATATCATAGAGCGCCGAGGGCTTGATGTAATGGTCGTCAGAGGCATACACATACGACATACCGCGATACTCGACAGTGTCGACAGCCTCGGCATTGCGAGACTCGTCGGTGACAAAGGTCACGTTGCGAATGACGTAGAGGCGGTGAGGCGTTGTCTCGGCAGGGGTAGGATTTGCGATGTTGAGGGTGAGCCCAATCATCTTGCTGCCGCGCAGGGTGTCGGCAGTAAAGGTGATATTCTCGCGCTTGAAGGCGTAGTAGCCCTTGTCGCGGAGGTGGGAGGTGATAGCGCCACGCACCTGGTCGAGGCGGTTGCGGTCGAGGGGCATACCGGGGACGATATCG
>JBJEDD010000301.1:0-9511 GCA_051871715.1 Muribaculaceae bacterium
ATTCTCATTTATTTGCTCGTAAAAGGGATTTTTCTTAACTTTGCAAATCAAAGAGAGAAACACATTATGAATATAAAAGAAACGATGCAGAGAATATTGGAGGCTGAGAGCCGTGCCGTGGCGTCTATTCCGGTTGTTGATGATTACGAGCGCGCTGTCGACCTCATCGTCGAGCGCGTGTGGTGCGGTGGCGGTAAACTCATCACCTCGGGAATGGGTAAGGCAGGGCAGATTGCCATGAATATCGCCACTACTTTCTCCTCGACCGGTATTCCTGCTGTAAACCTTCACCCCGCCGAGGCTCAGCACGGCGACCTTGGTGTTATGCAACCCAACGACGTGATGTTGCTGATTTCCAACTCGGGCAAGACCAATGAAATCGTAGAATTGGTCGACTTGGCTCGCGGTCTATATGCCGATGTGCCCCTGATAGTCATCACCGGCAATCCCGACAGCCCGCTCGCCGCGGCTGCCGATGTCGTGTTACCCACCGGTGGTGCTCCCGAGGTGTGCCCCTTGGGCTTGACTCCGACCACCTCTACTACTATGATGACCGTCATCGGCGACGTCCTCGTGGTCAATGTAATGGAGGCAACAGGCTTTACTCGAGCCGATTATGCTCGTCGTCACCATGGCGGCTACCTGGGCAAGGCGGCGCGTGGCGATAATAATTGATAACAAAAATGAACAAAATAATTTGCATAGGTGAATGTGGCATCAGCGTGACCTTCAACGGCTCGCTGCCACAGGGCGCCGGAATTGACGGGCGCATCGCTCGCGCCGCTATGCTCTTAGGCGGCAAGGGGCTTCCCGTGGCTATGGCGTCGGAGGCTTCGTCCGATGCTGTCGGCGATATGGTGGTTGACGCACTCACTGCCGCCGGTGTTGATGTCGCTGCAGTCGACCGCTTCTATCAAGGTCACTCACCCCTCACTATTTATGCCAAGGGCGAGCCGTGCCGATATGAGGCTTACGGCGACGGCGGTTTTGATATCGTGTGGCCGCGTGTCGACGACAACACCATCGTAATCTTCGGCGAATACTACTGCCTCGACCCGCGCATGCGTGCTCGCATCGTCGCTTTCCTCGCCAACTGTGTCGACCACAAGGCTTTGCTGATTTACGTACCCGGCTTCCCCACTCGCTACGAGGGACGCATGACGCGCGTGATGCCCGCGGTGATCGAGAATCTCGAGTGGGCTCATATCGTCATTGCAACTACCGACGACCTCGCACAGGTGTTCAACGAGCCGGATGCCGCTACTTGCTATCGCAATCACATAGCTTACTATGGCTGCTCGCTAATCGCCGTGGGACCACAAGCAATATCAATGCACTGCGGCAACGCTCCGGCAACTACAAAGCCTGCATCAGGCAGTCCCGAAGACCGCATCGCCGCCGTTATCGCCGGTACCGCCGAGGCGCTCACTCATAGCAACGTCTCTGCCGACAACTGCGAGGCGCTCCTGCCCGCAATCCAATCGTCTATTCTTTCAAACTTAGAATAAATTATGTCAACCCATACTCCCAACCCCTTCAATGCAACCCTCGATGGCGATGTGCGCGTGGCTATCATCTCTGCCGAGTGGAACGGTCATATCACCGGCGCTCTCACCGAGTCGTGTGTCAAGACTCTCAAGAGCCACGGCGTCGACGATGATATGATCGAGTGCTTCAACGTGCCCGGTGCCGTCGAACTCACCTTCGCCGCCAGCCAAGTGGTCGAGACGGGCGCCTTTGATGTCATCATCGTCTTCGGCTGCGTCATTCGCGGCGGCACTCCCCACTTCGACTATGTGTGTCAGAGTGTCACTCAAGGCATTACTCACCTCAACTCCGAGTGCGATATCCCCATTATCTTCGGTGTGCTCACCGTCGACACCGAGCAAGATGCCCTCGACCGTTGCGGCGGACCCATGGGCGACAAGGGCGCTGAGGCTGCCGAGGCTGCCCTCAAAATGTACGACTTCGTTCAAACAGTTAAGAATATTTAACTATGCGTCAACTCCTTATTTCCATTCTCTCTTTCGTGCTCTTGCTACTGTGCCTGTGTGCATGTGGCAGCGCCGGTGACCCCGTCGACAATGCCGTGGCTGCTGTCGAGGTAGGAGACAATGCCGCCGCTCAGCGCATCTGCGACGACTTGCTCGCCGACTCCGTGGCGTTCAACAACTTGGACGCTGTGGCTCTGTGCCGCGTGGCTCGCGTGCTCATTACTGTCGCTGACAACGATGCCAATATCGCTGCCACAGTCAAATGCCTCAACCGCGCCCGTGAACTCGACGATGCCACTGTCGATGCTTTTATTGACTCTATTCCCGCCGACATTGCCACTACTCTACACACTCTCGACCGCGTGGGTACTTATCTCAATATTCCTCGCGAGAACCTTGTCGTCGAGGATGCTCCAAACGATTCTTTAAATACCGACTCTATTAATTAACATTCAATATATCAATGGCAACCGACTGGCGCGACAATCTCATGGCTCTGCTGCCCGACCTACCCGCGGGCGACGATGTGCCGATGTCTGCGCCTGTGCCCGATGACAAGCCCACGCAGGGTCGCTTGGATATCTCCATCGACCGCAAAGGGCGCGGCGGAAAGGTTGCTACTATCATTTCCGGCTTCTGTATCGATGACTCTGAGGTGGCGAATATCGCCGCACGGATTAAGAAACGGCTCGGCGTAGGTGGCTCTGCTCGTGGTGGCGAAATCCTTATTCAAGGAAATCACGCACACGATGTCAAGGTAATACTCACGGAGTTCAATCTTAAATCGCGTATTATTTGATTGTTTACAATATATTCAATTCTCATGTTATCAATTCAAGAAGCCTTAAAACAACGGACCTCAGTGAGGTCATTTACAAGCCAAACACCTACACAAGATGAGCTCTCCGAGGTGTGTGGCGACTCTAAATGTCTAATTCCTGTCAAAGCCGACGTCATCGGCAACGGACGCATCGGCACCTATGGTGTCATCACCGGCAAGCCGGCTTATATCGCCGTCGTCGGCAACGATGAGTTTGCCGCCGGAATGGCTGGCGAGCAAGCAGTCATCGAGTTGACCCGTCGTGGACTTGCCACCTGCTGGCTCGGCGTTACTTTCAATCGCCAATTAGTGAGCCAAGCCATCGGCTTGCCCGAGGACACGCCCCTCATCGCCGTTATCGCCGTAGGCTATGCTGCCAAGCATCGCTCTATCGTCGACGGCACCATGCGACTGGCTTGTGGCGCTTTTACTCGAAAAGCACTCAACAAGTTGATTGTCGCCGGCTCGCCTGCGGCTGACCTCAACGAGGCTATCGAGGCTCTGCGCTACGCTCCTTCCTCGCACAATTGCCAGCCCTGGCGCCTCGCCTTCAACCCCAACGGCAATATCGACGTGTATGCCGACCCCCACGACAAGACTTATCTCCTCGACGTCGGCATCGCCGTGTCCCATTTTCTCTTGGTAGCGCCCGAATACAAAATTTGCGAAAACAAATCTCGTTATCCCGGGCTAAAACCCATCGTAACCCTCTGTAAATAAGCATATGAGCGAATTTCAAGTCTATTACCTCGGCTGCGGCTCGGCGACTCCTACGGTGCGCCACCTTCCCTCGTGCCAGGTGCTTAATTTCCGCGGCTCGCTCCACATGATTGACTGTGGCGAGGGCGCACAACTGCAGTTCCGTCGTAACAAACTGAAATTCTCTCGCTTAAATCATATTTATGTCTCCCACATCCACGGCGACCACTTCCTGGGCTTGCCGGGCTTGCTGTCGACAATGGCTTTGCACAATATCGGTGGCAAGGTGGTAGTCCACGTCTTCGACGAGGGCGCCGAAATCCTCGACCACCTCATGCGCGTATTCTGTCGCGAAACTTCTTTCGAGATTGAATATGACGTCATCAAGCCCGAGGACGCACTCATCCTCGATGCCAAGGCACTCACCGTGGAGACTTTTCCACTCGACCACCGTGTGCCCGCCGTGGGTTTCCTCTTCAAGGAAAAGCAAGGACCGCGACACCTCAACGGCGAGATGGCGAGATTTCTGCAGATACCGCCATCGCTCATCCCGGGCATCATCAACGACGGCAACGACTTCGTGCGCCCCGACGGCACCGTGGTGCCCAACGAGCGCATCACCACCGCCCCAACACCTGCCCGCTCATATGCCTACTGCTCCGACACCCTATATATGCCATCGCTCGGCGAGCGGCTCCGTGGTGTCAATACCATCTACCACGAGGCTACATATATGAGCGACAACACTCACAAGGCGGTGGCGCGCGGTCACTCAACAGCCGCGCAAGCCGCCGCTGTGGCGCAAGCCGCCGGCGCTCAGCGCCTGGTCCTCGGGCACTACTCCCAGGCTTATAATGCCGACGAGCCTTTCGCTCACGAGGCTGCTACCATATTCGCCGGCGAGGTCATCGCCGCTCACGAGGGCTTGAAAATCGATATCTGAACATGCTCGGCGACCGCGATGAATATTATATGAGGATGGCACTCGCCGAGGCGCGCCGTGCCTTTGCTGCCGATGAGATACCCATCGGTGCGGTCATCGTTGCCGACGACCGTGTCATAGGTCGTGGACACAACCTCACCGAGACACTCCGCGATGTCACCGCTCACGCCGAGATGCAAGCCATCACTGCCGCCGCCAACAGCGTCGGCGGCAAGTACCTCCCCGATGCCACCCTCTATGTCACCGTGGAGCCGTGCCTGATGTGTGCCGGCGCCATCGGTTGGGCGCAAATCTCACGCATCGTCTACGGCTGCGACGACTCGCGCCGCGGCTATCGCAGCCTCACCACCGCCTCGCCTTTCCACCCTCGTGCCACTGCCATCGGGGGTGTCCTTGCCGACGAGTGCGCCGCTCTTATGGTCGACTTTTTTAAAAAGAAACGCTGATGCACTACTTCCTCATTGCCGGCGAAACCTCGGGCGACCTCCATGCCGGTCAACTCATTTCCGCCCTCCGCGATGCCGACTCCGAAGCGCGCTTCACATTCCTCGGCGGCGACTGCATGGCTGCCGCTGCCGGCTCTGTACCCGTGGTGCATTGCCGTGATATGGCTTTCATGGGCTTCAGCGAGGTCCTGCGACACCTCGGCGACATCCGCCGCATTATGCGCACCGCTCGTTGCGCCCTCCTCGAGGCTAAGCCCGACTGCCTCATCCTCATCGACTACCCCTCATTCAATCTCAAGATGGCGCGTGTCGCCGCTCGCGCCGGCATCCCGGTTTTCTACTATATATCACCCAAACTCTGGGCGTGGAAGAAGTGGCGCATCCGCGACATCCGCCGTCTCGTCGACCGCGTGCTGTGCATCCTTCCCTTCGAGCCTGAGTGGTATCGAGCCAACCGCTACGACAATGCCCTTTATGTGGGTAATCCCTCAGTCGAGGAAATCGAGCGGGCTATCGCTCAAGCACCTGCCCGTCAAGACTTTGCACGCGCTCATCGCTTGCGCGACAACCGTCAATTCTTGGCGCTCCTCCCCGGTAGTCGCATCGGCGAAATTCGTTGCAACCTCCCCATTATGGACGCCGTGGCTCGCCAATTTCCACAGTATACCATCGTCGTCGCCGGTGCCCCAGGTATTCCCGACGAGTTCTACAAGGGTCTCACCAAGTTTAGTGTCGTGCGCGATGCCACCCACAATCTCCTCGCCGTCTCACATGCCGCACTGGTCACCTCGGGCACCGCGACCCTTGAGGCGGCTCTTGCCGGTGTCCCCCAGGTAGTGACCTATCGCTCCAACGGTTCACGCATCGCTTACTCGCTGATGAAGAGACTGTTACACGTCAAGCACGTATCGCTACCCAACCTCATCGTCGGCGACACCATCATCCCCGAGATGCTCCTACACCTCTGCACCCCCGAGGCTGTCACCGAGCAATTGGCTGCCATTTGCCCCGACAATGCGCCTGCTCGCGATGCTCAATTGCATGGCTATGCCGATATGCGTCAACGTCTCGGCGGTCCCGGTGCCGCCATGCGAGCCGCCGACATCATCACCATACGCCTTAAAGAGTTGAAACAATGAAACTTAGCGACCAAGACCTCCGCGATTTATATCACAAGGACAAGGTGTCTGTCCTCTTCGTGTGCCTCGGCAATATTTGCCGCTCGCCGGCTGCCGAGACCATCCTCCGCGACATCGTCGCCCAAGCCGGCGATGCCGACCGCTGGGAGATTGACTCCGCCGGCATCGGCAATTGGCACGTGGGGCAACGTGCCGACCATCGCATGCGTGTCCACGCCATCCGCCGTGGCTTAGACATCACTCATCGCGCCCGTCAGGTGTGTGCCGACGACTTCTCGCGCTTCGACCTCATCATCGGCATGGATGCCTCAAATATCGACGACCTGCGCGACATTGCACCCTCTGCCGATGCGCTCGACCGCATCCAACACATCAACCGCTGGATGGGCAACGTTGCTTCGCGATACGACTACATTCCCGACCCTTACTACGAGGGTGCCGAGGGATTTGAACTCGTCCTCGACCTCCTCACCGACGCCCTCCACAACCTCCACCACTCCATCACACACTAAGCCCTTTCTCTTGCCGACACAAATGTTGGAATAATTGCCAATAAAGTTGGAACAATTGGTATAATTGTCTACTTTTGATTTTTTTATTGATGCAAAGTTTTATACCTTTGCGTCACATTAATCAACGCGCACTTTTGTACTTGAAAAGCACGTCAAATCGGAATGGAATGAAAACCTTATCTACTTATATATTGATTGCTTCAGCGGTGGCGGTATCTGTGTTTACCGCCACTGCCGAAACGTTCGAGCCGCTGCGATACGGCGACTTCGAGCAATGGGTGACTCGCGATATCCACGAGAGCGCGGTCATCGGCGGCAAGCACAAGACCGTCTACGCCGTCGGTCCGCAAGCCAAACTCACCGGCAACAATCCCTACATTCCTCAAGGTGGCACCCCATGGGCATCATCCAATGTGATGGCTAAGGTGTGCGGCGTGGTCAAGACATCCAATGCCGTATTCCCGGACACCGTTGCCGGCGGCGGACGCTGTGCACGACTATCGACTATCCTCGAGGAGTGCAAAGCAATAGGCATCATCAACATCAAGGTGCTGGTTGCAGGCTCGCTCTTCCTCGGACGTATGTTCGAGCCGATTACTTCAACCTCCGACCCCTACTCCAAGATGGAGATGGGCGTAAAATACACCAAGTGCCCCGATGCCCTATGCTTTGATTACAAACTATATATGCCCGCCGGCGACACTCGTATCTACTCATCAGGCTTCGGAAGCAAACGCACCCTACCCGGGCACGACAATGCCGAGGCTCTGATACTGCTGCAACGGCGATGGGAGGATGCCGACGGCAACCTCTATGCCCATCGCGTGGGCACCGGGCGCGAGCAGTTCGGCTCCACCACCCAAGGCTGGCAGCGCCGACACCTCACTCATATTCATTATGGTAATATAACCAATCAACCCTATTTCAAGCCGAATATGGGCTTGATTGACGAGGAACACAGTTACTATGCTCGCAACTCCAAGGGCAAAATGGTCCCCGTGCGCGAGGTAGGCTGGGATGCTCCCGGCACCGCACCCACTCACGTCATCGTGATGTTCTCGGCTGCCTCCGGCGAGCCGTACACAGGCACTCTCGGACTCACAATGTGGGTCGACAACGTGGCCTTCTATTTCAAATAATTATTTGCGACCAAAGTCGGCTGGTATTTCGCCCCACTCATCAGTGTTCCACACGAGGATGGGGTTGGCGATGCGATGCGATGCGAGCCATGCATCGGCACGCGCCAGCAGGTTGAGCACTGCTGCATTTTCGGCTGTAGGCGCCACCTTGGTGTTGGAGCGTCCGCGACTCAGCCATGCTCGCGCGGTGCGCGAGTCGGTGTAAATGGGCGTCGTGGTGTCTCCACGTTGCGCCAGCAAGGCTGCAGCATGTATGATAGCCAGATATTCGGCGATATTGTTGGTGCCGCCGGCATAGGGTCCTTGATGAAAGATCTCCACACCATCGGCAACCCGCACGCAGCGATATTCCATCGGTCCGGGATTTTTGGCACATGCCCCATCGACGGCAATAGCATCTAGGCGTATTTCGGGTATGGTGGAGTAGTCTATTGTCGGGTTAGCACCGCGAGCATCACTCAACTTCTTGAGGAAGAAGCGAGTACCATAGTCATCGGCACGATATGCCTCCACGGCGGCTTCCATGCTGCTGAAACTCTTATACTTAGCCCCGGGGTAGCCGTTGACCTGCTCGAGGCAGTCGTCCCACGACTCGTAGATACCCGGCTCGCGACCTTCCCACACAACGTATACCTTGCTCATTGGAATTGCAATAAAAGGTTAATATCCAGCGCCCTACAACCGGCGATGCGGGCAATATCGTCATTCACCGCCTTGCCGCCAAATGTGAGCGCCGCGCGACGCAGCCCGGCATTGAAGCGCAGGGCGTTAACGATGCCCTCGGGAGGCAAGATGGCGTCAGCAAGTGATAACAGCGTGGTTGACAGCGCCATAGCAGCCGTGCGGGGCACTGCCGAACCGGCATTGACATAGCAGGCGGCAAGGGCATCGCGTCCATGAACCCCGGCACATGCCTCGGCGAGGTCTATCCGCTCCAAATTCGGGAAAATATTGTGGCGCCGACTCTCGGTGAGGTCAAAGGCAATGACACCGCGCTTCATATCCATATCCGGATTGATGCTCAGCGAGGCATTGGGATTGGTAACGATGACGATATCTGCGGTGTGCAATGCCGAAGCGATGACCCTCGGATGTAGCGCCGAGGCGATGACCGGCGCACTGCCACCGGCAAGGCGCTCTACAGCCTCGCGCAGCGAGTAGACATCATCATCGAAGAGCCTTACCGTAGCACCCAAGCCCACCGCGGTGCGTGCGGCTGCGATGGCTGCTATATCCGAGCCGATGATGGTGACCTCGCAGGGCACCACACCGGCTACACCGCCCAGGAGTATACCCTTGCCGAGGATTGGGTCGGCAAGGAGCGACGAGGCTAACGCCATAGCAGCGCGCCCATCTACTTCTCGCAATATATCGGCAACGGGCAGGCGATTGCGCCCGTTGCTGATAAGGTCGAGAGCGATGGTGATAGTGCGCCGGTCGAGGAGGGTGCGCACAGCCTCGGTGCTGTGGCTCTCGCTGTGCTGCAAGGTGAGCAAGGCTCCCCCGGGCTTGAGCAAGGCGATATCAGCCACATCGATAGCCGGCAAATATAGCACCACATCTGCCCCCAATGCCTCGGGGCGCTCGACGATGCGCGCACCAAGACGTGCATATGCCTCGTCGGCAAAATGGATACACTCGGCGGCGCCACGCTCGATGAGCACAGTGAAGCCGCGCTCCACCAACATTGCGGCGCCCTCGGGCGTCAAAGGAAATCTGCGCTCGCCCCGCGCTGTCGCCTTAGGCAAGCCGATGCTGAGGCTACGGCGACCCGTCAGGGTCTCCACTGCCTGCTCTTGGGGTATAGGGGTCTCACTCA
>JBJEDD010000301.1:9611-15927 GCA_051871715.1 Muribaculaceae bacterium
CGGCGACCCGTCAGGGTCTCCACTGCCTGCTCTTGGGGTATAGGGGTCTCACTCATGCTTTGTGGCGCCTTGTCAGCGCATATCGGTTTATAAATTTCTCGACTGTCGAGGATATTTCCTCGACATTTTCGAGGTATGTGGAGTCAAAAGTGTCGTGGGCGCGGCTGTAATGGCATAAGCGTCGGCTACGAGTCTCGGCGATATAATCAGCGATGCCCTCGACATCCATATTAGCGATGGCAGGACGCTTTGCCTTGCCTTCAATGAGCCTCTGCAACAGGCGCGACTCGGCGGCTTGCAGCCACACCACGCGCCCCGTGGCAAGCATATAGTCCATATTGTCACCGAAGCACGGTGTGCCACCGCCACAGCCTATCACAACATCCTCGTGCAAGCCACTCTGGCTCAGACGCTTAAGTTCCGCACTCTCAATCTCTCTGAAGGCTGCCTCGCCGCGCACGGCAAAAATCTCGGCAATCGACATACCGACACGTTGCTCGATTGCCTCGTCAAGGTCGATGTAGGTGACTTCGGCGGCTTGCTGAAGGGCATATCCAAGGGTGGACTTGCCCGAGCAAGGCATGCCTATCAAAAAGATGATTTTCAACGACTTATTTCTTAGATTGTTCCTTGAGAAGGTCGCGGATTTCGCTCAAAAGTTCCTCCTGTGTGGGACCGGCGGGTGCAGCGGGCTCGGGGGCCGGCGCTTCTTCCTTCTTGCGGCTCAGTTTGTTCATCACCTTGATAGCCATGAAGATGCAGAATGCCACGATCAGGAAGTCTACAACAGTCTGCACGAACACGCCCCACGAGATAACCACTGCGGGCACCTCTGCACCTGTTGCATCAACTGTAGCCTCCTTGAGGGTGAAAGCATACTCGGTGAAGTTGACGCCACCGGTGAGAACACCGATTGTGGGCATTATCACATCATTTACCAACGAGGTAACAATCTTGCCGAAGGCACCACCGATAATCACACCTACTGCCATATCCACGACATTGCCGCGCATGGCAAATTCCTTAAATTCTTTCAGTAAACTCATATCTAATTACATTGATTATTTATATAAAAGGCAGTTCGTATAGTTATCCCTTAAAAAAGGGTGTAAAATCCGACCAATCCTCAACCCTGAAGGCTCTAATATCTCTAACAGAATTTTTAAACCAATTAATATTCTTAAGAGCCGTTATTGCACTAAACAGTAACGACATATCGTTATTTTGTGTCAAATACACACTGCCCTGCGTATTATAAAAGCCGTATTTACGTAGCACTGTCTTTATTTCATAATACGCATTATTATATGGATCATTATAGTTTGTCCTCAAACTATTAATATCTAAGTCAAAAGCTATCGCAAACATAGTTTTGGTTACGCATAAGAGAAATACTTGCTTTGACCAAAGAAGATTCTTCCGATATTATCCTTAATGGACAAAACCAAGCCCAAAAATGGATTATGCTCGACATCGATAATTTCTCCTTGAATCCAATGGTCCAAACCGGTTAGTTCAGGACTCACTTTCATTTTATCTCCAATATTCGGTTCCATAGTCTTTCTTTTTCCGCAAAGTTATAGTTTTTTTTGATAAAAACCAATATTCTCCTAAAAATGATACATCATTACAGCCTTTGTGCGCTTAATGATTATAAAAAAAACGCCGAAATCTTTCGACTTCAGCGCCTTTTCCGACATTTTTTGAAGTGACCCCGGAGAGGCTCGAACTCTCGACCCGCTGATTAAGAGTCAGCTGCTCTACCAACTGAGCTACGGAGTCTTTTTCGCTTTTGCGCTGCAAAGGTACGCCAACTTTTTGGACTATGCAAGCGTTTGAGCGAAAAAATTTATATTTTTTTTAATTGGTAACGTTAAATCCGCGGTCGAGCAGTGCTTGACGTATCTGGTCAACATGCTTCTGGTCGCGAGTCTCCAACTCGATGCGTATCGAGCAACCCGTAATATCATTGGTGACGCTCACGCGCTCGTGGGTCACTGAGATAACGTTGCCGCCCTGATCGGCAATAACCGACAATGCGCCCGAGAGTTGTCCGGGCTTGTCGACCAATTCGATAGTAAAGTTGTATTTGCGACCGCTCTTCACCAAGCCACGAGTGATTACGCGGCTAAGGGTGTTCACATCGATATTACCACCCGACACGAGTGCCACGACTTTGCGACCCTTGACAGGAAGTTTGCCGAACATCACTGCAGCGACTGCCACGGCACCTGCGCCCTCGGCAACCAGTTTCTGGCGCTCCATCAACGCGAGGATGGCTGCTGCGGTCTCGTCATCGTTGACGGTGACGATATCGTCGAGGTATTCCTTGCACAGTTGGTAGGTCAGTTCGCCCGGTTGCTTCACGGCGATGCCGTCGGCGATAGTCGACACGCTATCCAGGTGACAGGGCGAGCCGGTCTTGATAGAACGCTCCATTGAGGGGGCGCCGGCGGCTTGTACGCCGTACACCTTGACATCGGGGCGCAAGGTCTTGATGGCAAATGCCACGCCGGCAGCCAATCCGCCGCCACCGATAGGGATTACCACATCTTGCACATCGCGCAGTTGGTCAATTATTTCAATACCTATGGTGCCTTGTCCGGCGATGACCTTGGGGTCGTCAAAGGGATGGACGAAGGTGTATCCTGCCTTATCGCGCAGTTCGACTGCCTTGGCATATGCGTCATCATATACACCGGGGACCAGACAGATATCGGCACCGTAACTGCGAGTAGCCTCCACCTTGGAGATGGGAGCACCGGCAGGTAAGCAGATGAGTGCCTTGATGCCGTTGTGTGTCGCTCCCAAGGCTACACCTTGGGCATGGTTGCCGGCTGAGCACGCGATCACGCCGCGCGATTTTTCCTCAGGGCTTAAGCAGGCTATTTTGTAATACGCACCACGCAACTTGAAGGAGCCGGTGAGTTGCAAATTCTCGGTCTTGAGGTATAACTCACAGTCTTTACTGAGATTGGGTGCCGGAATGATGGCGGTTTTGCGAGCCACATCTTTGAGCACAGCAGCGGCGTTAAACACCTCGCTGATTGTTAAGATATTGTCACTCATGGTTTTAATGGTATTCAATTGGGTTGATTATGCTTGCGATTATTTGCGACGGCGCACCGAGCGCACAGCGCCTGCCTGGCGCGATGCCGGCGACTCTTGCACTGCCGGTTGGCGACGGGTGGAGCGACGGGTTGTGCGAGCCGGGCGAGCCTGCACGGGTGCGGCTTGCACCGAGTCATTCATCTCGCCATCGGCGGCTGCCGCTTGTGCCTCGGCACGTGCCAGCAGTTCCTCACGGGTCGGGGTCCATAGGTTATCCTCGAAGTGGTCAAGACGTGACTGAATGCTGTCCTGGGCGCGCTGGCGGTCCTCAGCGTCGGGATACATCTGTGCCATCGATTGGTTGCGCAGGTTGCGAGTCTTGTAGATGTCGCCCTCGTACATAGTGAGGGTGAAGTAGTCGTCGTAGGTGCATGTGGGCAGATTGTTGTCGTCGTTGACAAATATCTGCTGCAGAGCCATATGCGGGCGCAAGTCCTTGAGTTGTATCCAGAACATAGGGTACTTGATTGCCTCGCCGCCGAAGTCTCCGGCGCGATGGAGCACCGGGCAGATTGCCTCGACTGTGGGCTTGAGGCGGTTGTTGCGCGTGTCAAAGGTCCACTGCTCTATTATATAATATGAGAGCACCTCGTTGCAGGGCACATCGCTCTCGTCGATGGTGTAGCGCGGATTCTTGTCATTGCTACCACGAGCCGGCTCATAGATGATGTGGAAACGGTCGAGGATATCCTTGACCGGCACCTTGTATTTCTCGGTGAACACCTCGCGCCCATCGAGATACTCGTAGGCAGTGAGTTGGTTGTCGGCGAGTAAGCGCATGATGATGCGGAAGAGGTTTTCGTGTCCCTCCTCGAGTTCCTCAGGGAAGTACAAGGGTGCATTCACCGGCTTGGTGAGGTCGATTTCGCGGTAAATAATGCGCAGCCATTGGATGTCGGCATCGCTGAGCGAGCCGTTGTCATACAAGCCTTGCTGGCGCTCGGTGACTCCGGGTGTGGCTGCCGGCTCCTCTTGTCCGGGACGACGACGGGTGACCACGCCGGCGCTGGGCGTTACATCTTGTGCCACCAGTGCTGTTGCGGCGGTGGCGATGGCTATTGCGCTTAATGTGTATTTGATGGCTTTCATATTCGAAGCATTGGTATAATCAATTGATAATCACTTCCATAGGAGAAAGGTCGCGGGTGATACCGTCGGGACCGATTGCCTTGACGCGCGAGATGTAGAAGCGCTTGCCGCGTTGCAGGCGCTGGAACGATTGGCGCTGGCGTTGCGAGAAATTGGCTCCGTCGCTCACCTCGGGAATTGCATTGCCCATAGAGTCGAAGAATACTGTCTCAAACGAGAGCACCGTGAAGCGGGTATCCAACAAGCCATCGTCGATAGCAGCCTCCAAGCCGGTGGCTTTCAACAAGATAGACTTGGAGAATGGCTTGCCGCCACGATAGTGGTCGACGTTGCCGTTGGCATCGGTGTACGAGATGAAGGGGGTAGGATCGGGCAATTTGCGCACACGGAATGTGGTCTGTGCCATCTGCACCGAGCGCCCGTCCATATTGGCGGTTACGGTCACCACAGCCTCCTTGCCCACGGTGGTGGGGCGAGCCACCCAGTGGTCGCCGGCACGAGTTAGGGTGCCGTTGGTCATCGTTGCCGAGATATCGCTCATCGCCACGCCGGGCACCGAGATGCCCACAGGGTTGTCGATACCGGCATAGAGGACGTTCATCATCGTTGCCGAGACGGTTGCCATAGGCTCAATGACAGTATATGACGACTCAAAGGGGTGACGGGTCGATGTGCCGTCGCCGTGGGTCACTTCCAGGTAGCCGTTATAAGTGAATGTGCCTGTTGAGGCGGTATTTATCTCGTATATGCCGCGGTCGTTATCCAAGGGCTTGCCGCCGATGTACACCACGGGTCGAGCCGTGGTATCAACTGCAGCCAAGACGATATTTGCCGAGTACTTGCCTCCACGCATCACCATGCGCGATTGGGGCATCACATAGGCATTGAGTTCGTTCACGCGCACATCACCGGCATCTACCTGGGCATAGAGCACTGCGAGTGCCTCGCCCTCGGCATAGAGAATATCACTCTGCAACTTGGTGAGCAAGGTCACTGCTGCCACCACCGGTTGCTGGTCAAACTTTGCCTCCTCCCACAATTGCGGTGCGAGGGTACCGGCACGATGTATCGACGCCGTGGACAGCATATTCTCGATATTTTGGCGCTTGACACTGTCGGGAATAAATGTGCCGATATACTCGCGATATGAATCAATGGAGAAACGCAGGCGCTCACCGTTTTTGCTGCCCGGGGCGAGCATCACCACAGCGGCTGCCTCCAGGTCCTCGCGGTTCTCGATATTGTCAGGGTCGGCATCTGCACCATCTGCTTTGCGCACGATTTCCATCTTGAGGCTATCAACGAGGCTGAGCATGCGGGCGGTGGCACAGCGCACCTGGGTGGCTTTGTCGAGCCACATGCCGCCCTTGTCGGGGTTAAGGGCTGTGAAAGCCTCCAATTGGCTATACATCGCCTCGTTGCGGTCGGCGACGGTCTCGTTGGTGCGTGTGAGACCATCCGACACCTGCGTGAAGCCATCGAGCACATCGCTGGACACGTTGAGCGCGAGCATCGCGGTCAACACGATGTACATCAGATTGATCATCTTCTGACGCGGGCTGAGGCGGTTGTTATTTGCTCCCATTATCTATTGTCTTATGGATCAACGGTTTTCGCCGGGGGTGACGTTGGGGTCAATACCCATGGGGCGATACATATTGATGGTCATGGCTGTGAGCATCTTCTCATATACGGCATTGAGTTGCTGCATATTGCGTGCCATCTTCTCGGTCTCCTCGGTGTACTTGACGCTGCTGCCGGCGCTCTTCTCGTACATATCGCGGATATCCTTGATGCCGCGGTTGACGCTGTCAATAGCGTCAAGTTGAGAGGATATGCTCTTGAGTTGGATGCTGTAGATAGTATTCAAGCCCGTAATATTGCGGTTGAGGGCTTCCATTTGCTCGATATATCCCACCGACGAGCGAGTGATATTCTCGGAGTTCTCGGTGACTGCGCGATAAGAGTCGAGAAGAGTGTTGCTGACGCTGTTGAGCGCCTCGGTGGTCTCGCGCAGGCGTTGCATCTCGGCAGCAATGGCTTGGATAGTATCGAGGTATTGCTGAGTGGCGCCGGTGAGTTGTGCCACGCCTTGCTCGGGAGTCTCTACCGGTGT
>JBJEDD010000301.1:16027-21177 GCA_051871715.1 Muribaculaceae bacterium
CGGAGTCTCCAAGACAACCTCGTCGTCGCTTTCCTTTGCCTCGTCGTCGGCGGATTTCTTCTCCTTATCGAGAGCCGGGAAGATGGTCTCCCACTTGTATTCGCGTGGCGGGCGGTCAAAGGCAGTGAGCACGAACATCAATACCTCGGTACCCATACCGATCGACAGCAGGGTATTGCCACCGGGCAGGTGCAAAATCTTGAATAGGGCACCCCAGATGACGATAGCGGCGCCGATAGAGTAGGCAAAGTTAAAGAAGCGCTGACCCTTCTCGCTGCTGATGAAAGCACCGATGCCGCGACGATATTGTTTTACTTTTCCCATTGTTTTCGCTTGTGAAGGTGAGTTATATGTTATTAAGGAGTTGAGGCTTTATTTCTTCTTGCCGGTGCCGCGAGCAAAGCCTATCTGGGTGCGCACACAGCGGAAGCCTATGTAAGAGCGTTGCTCGTTTTGGTATTCCCACATGCGCAGGTCCGAGCGGATATTGTGGGCGACATCTTTCCACGAGCCACCACGCACGATTTTGCGCTTGAGGCGATAGGGATCTTCTTGGGCGGCATCATATCGATACTCGGGGTTGAGGTCGCTGGTGAGGCGGCTCACGCTCTCGGTGTAGGCGGTGGATGTCCACTCGCTCACATTGCCTGCCATATCGTACAAGCCGAAGTCGTTAGGCGCGTAAGTACCTACTCGCGAGGTGATTAACTGCCCGTCGCGCACAAAGTTGCCCTCACCGGGCTTGAAGTTGGCATAGAAGCAACCCTTGTCTTCGCTCAGAGCAAGTTCGCCGTCCCAGGGATAGATATTCTCATCGATGCCGGCACGGGCTGCATATTCCCACTCTGCCTCGGTGGGCAGGCGGTAGGGCTCTACATAGATGCCTTCCTTGCCCAGGGCGCGACGCAGGAAGTCCGTGCGCCAGTTGGCAAAGGCATTGGCTTGCTCCCAACTTACACCTACCACGGGGTAGTCGGTATATCCGCCGTGCGAGAAATACAGGCGCACATACGGCTCATTGTAGGCGTTCTCGAAGTCGTTGACCCATGCTGTGGTGTCGGGATACACATTAACTATATATGTGTTGAGGAAGTCGTAGTCGCCGGTGAGGGTGCGGTTGATGGTCTGGCGTACTATCTCGCCGGCATCATTGATATATGCTGTATCCTTGGAAATAGTGGGATTGTCGGTAGGCACCCGGTGGTCGGTGTTGTAGTCGCGACGCGAGGGGTCGAGGCGATTGGCACGCTGTGCAGCCGCTGTGTGGTTATACACCTCGTAGCGGTAGTTGAGTTGACTGCCATCGAGTTCGCGCACACCTGTGATGGGGTTGGTGCGATACAGGCTCTCGATAGCGCGTTGCTCGTCTTCGCTGGGGTTGCGCCATGGTATGGGCTTGTTCCAGTTGAGGTGAGGCTTGATGGGATTGCCGTCGCGGTCCTCCTCAATGCGGAAGTCCTCGTTGCCACCGTATTGCGGGTCGGCGAGGCGCTCGCGGATGATGGAATCGCGCACCCAAAAGACAAATTGCTTGTACTTGCCGTTGGTGATTTCGGTCTCATCCATCCAGAAGCCGTCGACCGAGATGCCACGAGCATTGGCGGTGAGATTCCACAGCGAGTCGTCCTTGGCGACGCCCACTTTCATAGAGCCGCGGTCGATGAGGACCATACCATAGGGGGTGGGCTCTACAAATGACGAGCCTCCCACGCCGGTGACTTCGCCACCTGCCGAGGAGCGCTGTCCCACCGAGCACGACGTCAGCGCCACGGCTGTCATGGCACTGATTGCTAATATTTTTGTTGTTGTATTCATTGTCACGTTGAGTGATTGTTTACATGATGCGTATGTTGCGATGTCGGTTGCGATTTTTCTCCCCGAGGTCGAGTTTCAGCGAGTAACCCACCACCACCTCGTGGCTCCCCGAGGATGCCGAGTGGATGGCTGATGTGGCGTAATCGTAACTGTAGCCGATGTAGAAATTCTTCAATTCGGCAGCCACGGTCACCACCACTGCGTCGTCATAGCGATAGCCGATACCGAAACTCAAGAAGCGGTTATAGCGTGCGCGCGCGGTTATCTCGCCCGTCGTCGAGGTAAAGTCGCTCTTTACCAACATCGAAGGCATTATTTCAAATAACGTATTTTTTATCGGAATATTGCATCCGGCGGTGAAATATAGCGTGCGTGATGCCTTAAATTCGTAAATCAGTTCGTCGGACACGCTGCCTCCATTCTCGCCGCCCATGGTGATTGTGGGCGAGGTGATATGCGAGCAAGAGACACCAGCCCACCAGCGCTTGTGCTCATACCAAATGCCTGCTGCCATATCGAGGGCGGTGCCGTGCAGGTCCTGCGTGGGGATGCCTTCGTCGCTGCTCTCGTGGTAGTCGTCACCATCGGGAATATATACCTCCGAGCCCTTGAAGCGCTGGTCGTACATACCCAACTGGAAGCCGATGGCGAACTCGCCGCCCCACCGACGCATCTTGTAGCCTATCTGGGCATTGAGATTGAGACTGTTGTACAATCCCATGCTCTCCTGTTGCATCACCACACCGGTGGCAAAGCGCTTGCCGAACAATTTGAAGGGCATATCCGCCATACCCACAAAGGTCTGCGGTGCATTGTCGATACCCACCCACTGCAAGCGCCCGGCTCCATGGATTTTCAGGAAGTCGGTACGTCCTGCTGCTGCCGGGTTGTACAGTGTCGGTATCTCGTAGTACTGAGTAAACTGGGCATCGACTTGTGCCACGGCGGGCAAGGTGATGATTGCCATCACCAGCGCCATTGTTAATCTTTGTAAATATCTCGGTGCCATAGTGTTACTCAAAGTAGAAGGTGAATACTATCATCTTGGAGGTAGCCTTGGAAAGCGAGTTGGTGTACTTGAGGCGCCCGGGGTCGTCGGCAAGGTCGGGGCGGTCGTGCTCGAGAATGTCGCTGAGCCCGAAGCAGAATTTTACCTCCGGGATGAACTTGAAATAGGGCAAATAGAAGTCGCAACCGAAGCCGATGGAGATGAAAAAGTCGTTTGCCTTGGTCTTGAGCAAGTCGGTGCGCTTCTTGGCGACGTCGAATGCCGGCATGATGCCCGTGGTGATATACGGGCGAGCATTGCGCACTCGCATCGCCGAGTATTTCAACTCCAAGGGCAAGATTACATGCGTCGACTTGATATTCTGGCGTTGTTCGGCTCCGGTGGTCACCTCGCGGAAACGTATATCGCGGCTGCCAAACATCATGCCGGGCGAGAAACGCACCGAGAAGTAGTTGTTGAGCCTGAAGTCAATCAAGCCGGTGACGGTGAAGCCCGGTTGATATGCCGGCTGCTCCATACGCCATTGCTCGCCCTCCTCGGTGATTAAACCGTTGTGAGTGAAGCGCATATCCTCGACGAAGGCTCCAAATGAGAAGCCCAAGTGCCATGGACGCAAATCGGCATACGGGCGGTTCTCGACTTTGTCATTAAGCCGTCGAGCCGCCGCCGATGGTGCCACACACGCCACCATCGTCAGTATCGCGATAATGATGCTACACTTTTTCATCACCTTATTAACGCAATTCCCCCTCAATTATTGTATTTATTTCTAATCTACAAATGTCTCTATCACATTAGAGATGTTCTCAAAAAACATCACATAGTATATAGGAATGTACGTGATACCGTTCTTGGTATATACTTGTCGCTCATTTGATAGCACATATGCCCTTTTGACATTGTATTCATCCATAGTTACAAAGCGGCTTAGTGCGCTATGTATACTGTAATCCTTACCCGACTTCACCTCAAGCGGTATATTTGAGAGATTGTCAGCATCATCTATCAAGAAGTCAACCTCCCCGTTTTTCTTGTTATCGTAGTAATACAAGTTGTAGCCATGTGCTTTAAGCTCCTGTGCTACAGCGGTCTCGTATACCGACCCGAGGTTGATACTTGCGATGTCTTCCATTATCGCCTTAATGTTATTACGGTAATATAGCGAAGACAGGATACCGACATCGTTCATATATAGTTTCAGCAGGTTCTTGCCGCTATTTTCCAACAAGGGATATGAGGGCTTGCTGATTGCCTTTACTTCCAAGGCTACACCTGCCGAAATCAGGTAATCAAACTCCTCAAGATAGTTTTCTGTCCTTTTCCAACTTTTGTTCTCTATGTCTTTTATTACCACTCTCTTCTTCTTGTTTTCAAGAGTCGATGGTGTCATATCGTAGATGCGCCTGATTTGCAACTTGCGATTGTGCTCCTCCTCGTATTTGGTGCAGTCCACCTCATAAAGTGAGTGCACCTCGTTTTGGATTGACCGTATCTCGACTATATTGCGACTCTCGACAAAAGTCTCAACTGCCTTGGGAAGCCCTCCGACAATAAGGTACTTTCTGAATAAGTCCATCATTTTGTTGTGCATAGTTTCAGACAGACCATCTTGACTCTTGAAGCAATCTCGCATAGAATCGATGGCTACACTACCGACACTATTTGCGATCAAAAATTCCTCAAAGTCCATCGGATACATATGCTCTACATCGAGACTTCCCATAGGCACTGATTGCGTATTCCTCAGCGTTATACCTAATAACGAGCCACTGGCAATATAGGTAAATCTCTTTTCCTGCATCAAGAACTTTACCAATGTCAACAAATGGTCGTAAGCCTGTATTTCATCTATGAACACAAGAGTATTGTCCCTTTCCTTCATTTTATCACCGGCTATCAAGCTCAATGACATATAGAAGTCCTTAGTCGTTTTTGCTTCGGCAAAGATGCGGTCGCTCAGTTTGTCCTCTTCCATATTAATTTCAATGAAATTAGAGAACATTCTTTGTCCTACATGGCGTATTATGAATGACTTACCTATCTGGCGGGCACCGTCAATCATCAACATCCGGTCAGAATTTGACGACAAATATTGCTCAATTCGTTTAGAAATTTTTCTATACAGCATATTTTCAGGCTTTTAACACTGCAAATATACAAACTTATTTTGAAATAACTGCGTTTTCCATAATATTTTCACCACATTTTACTGCGTTTTCCTATAAATTTAGACCCGATTTTACTGCGTTTTCCGATTTTTACCCCTCGCGAGGTCATAAAAGAAAAGCGGCTGAACTCGCTATGAGTTCAACCACTTTCAGTACCC
>JBJEDD010000302.1:0-21103 GCA_051871715.1 Muribaculaceae bacterium
GTCGGTCTTGTACAATTCTTCTGCTGGGCAGCATTCCTGTATATGTGGTCCTACTCCACCGATGCCATTGCCGGGCATAGCTTCGGCGCCGGCTCTACCCAAATGGTACAAGGCGTGACCATTAATGGTCAGGAATATAATGACAAGTACGTATTTAACGGCGAACGTCCTGTGATGCTCGAAGGTCACCTTGCCATTGCCGGCATCGAGGTCGACGGCACATTCGTTGAGCCCACCACGGTTACCGTCAACGGTGACACTGTCATCGCCAACCGTCAAGTTGCCTACAGCCTCGGCAAAGCCAAGGCTGAAATCAAGGGTACCGACGATGGCCGCGGTCTCCTCGCCAACGTCGGCGACACCATCGCCATTGATGGCGGAGAGCCCATCACTGTCCTCACAAGCGCCGTCACAATCTCCGAGTGGTCGACAATCGCTCCCGGCACAGCCCTTACCCTCGCTCATATCGCCAAGCAAAATGCCGAGACCGGCACATACTTCCTCGACCAAACCGAGACACTGCCGACAGTGCAATCTTGCAAAGACGTAACATTCAACTACTCCACCGTGCTTAATGCCGCATCGCAGGAATACCAAGATGCCGGCGACTGGAACGGCGTATTGCTCGCCATCCAAGCCATTGCCGCCGTCATCTGGGCAATCGTCCTCGCCACGTTCCGCCGTCGCAAACTCGCTTACTCGCTCAGCCTTCTCATCGGCGCTATCGGCTTCATCTCAGTGCTCTTTGTCACTGACAAATATATGCTCGGCGTAAGTTACGCATTGATGGGCTGCGCATGGGCTGCTATGCTGGCGATGCCGTTCACCATCCTCACCAATGCCCTCTCAGGCGGTCACATCGGCACATACCTCGGCTTGTTCAACTGCACCATCTGCATCCCGCAGATTGTCGCAGCACTCTGTGGCGGTGCTATCCTCCACTGCTTCCCCACTGCCGAGAATGGCGCACCCATGACAGTTTATATGCTCATGGTATCGGGTATCCTCCTGCTCCTCGGTGCCCTCGCCGTCTGGATTATCAAGGAAACATTCGGTGGGGCTGAAAATCCCACCGACGCCGCTCAAGCCACTACCGAATAAACTCCCAATCGCATAACAAAAGGCAGGAGCCGTCGACATCACACTGCCATCGGCTTCTGCCTTTTTCAGCACTAAATAATAACCACAATATGGAATCAATCCGACAACTCTTCAAGATAGGCTACGGTCCCTCAAGCTCGCACACCATGGGACCGCGCAAGGCTGCCGAGCTCTTCAGCAGCGAATTGGCTACAGCCTCGTCGTGCGTGGTAACCCTGTATGGCGCTCTCGCCGCCACCGGGCGCGGGCACCTCACCGACCGTGCAATCTTGGACGTGCTGTCGCCCATAGTCCCCACTCAGATTGAGTGGAAGCCCGATACTGTCCTACCATTCCACACCAACGGCATGAAATTCACCGCCAAAGATGCCACCGGGCAAGTCGTGGCTGTACAGACCTACTACTCGGTGGGTGGCGGCGACATCGTGCGCGAGGGCGAGAGCCGCACCCCCGGGCACCCTATATATAATATGTGTCACATCAAGGATATCCAGCGCTGGTGTGAAGAGACGGGTCGCAATTATTGGGAATATGTGGGTATGACCGAGGACGAAGGCATCTGGGACTACCTCCACCAAGTGTGGCAAGTGATGAAGGCTGCCGTCGAACGCGGCATTGAGGCTGAGGGCGTGCTCCCCGGCGGATTGGGCGTCCGCCGCAAGGCCGTCAGCTACTATGTGCACGCTGCCGGATACAATCAGTCGCTCAAGAGCCGTGGCTTGGTATATGCCTATGCCTTGGCTGTCAGCGAGGAAAATGCCTCGGGTGGCAAGATTGTCACCGCGCCTACTTGTGGCTCTTGTGGTGTCCTCCCTGCCGTGCTTTACCACCTGCACACCTCCAAGGGCTTCAGCGAGCAACGCATTCTCCGCGCACTCGCCACTGCCGGGCTTTTCGGCAACGTCGTCAAGCACAATGCCTCGGTCTCGGGCGCCGAAGTCGGCTGCCAAGGCGAGGTGGGTGTAGCCTGTGCTATGGCTGCCGCCGCTGCCTCGCAACTCTTCGGTGGCACGCCCGCTCAGATTGAATACTCCGCCGAGATGGGTCTCGAGCACCACCTCGGGCTCACCTGCGACCCGGTGTGCGGACTCGTGCAAATTCCCTGCATCGAGCGTAATGCCTACGCTGCCGCTCGCGCCCTCGATGCCAACCTATATGCCGCATTCTCCGACGGTCGTCACCGCGTCGACTTCGACCGCATCGTCGAGGTCATGAAGCAAACCGGGCACGACATTCCTTCGTTATATAAAGAAACCGCCATGGGTGGTCTCGCCGCCATCAAATAATTATGGAAGTCACAAAAGCCGTATTTGAAGTCAGCAAGCCCGACGTCGCGCAGTGCCCCGAAGGCTCTTGCCCCGAGTATGCCTTCATCGGACGCTCCAATGTGGGCAAGTCGTCGCTTATTAATATGCTCACCGGGCGCAAGGGGCTCGCCATGACATCGGCGACCCCGGGCAAGACCATGCTCATCAATTACTTCAAAATCAACGACTCGTGGCGTATCGTCGACCTCCCCGGATACGGCTACGCTCAGCGTGGCAAAGCCGACCGCCTGCGCCTCGAAAAGACGATACGCGGATATATCCTCAACCGCGAGGCGCTCTCCCTACTCTTTCTCCTCATCGATGTGCGACACGCGCCACAACGCAATGACCTCGAATTCATCCAATGGCTCGGCGAAAACCAGGTGCCCTTTACCATCATTTTCACCAAATTGGATAAACTCTCGCCCGTTGCAGGCAAAAAATCCATTGCCGCCTACAAGGAAAAACTCGCCGAGTCGTGGGAAGAACTTCCGCCCATATTCGCCTCATCCTCAACCGACCGCCGCGGGCGCCTCGAAATCCTCAATTACATCGAAGAACTGAATAATCAATTAACATAAACTACCTGATAAAAACACAAAACCTTGAATCATGAATCCTGAAATCGCACTAAGCAAAAACAAAATCGTGAATGCTCTGGGCAAATCGCCCGACCAATTCACACGCCAAGACATCGTCAACTATATCGTTGACAACAACATTGAGATGGTCAACTTCATGTACCCGGCTGCCGATTGCCGCCTCAAGACTCTCAACTTTGTCATCAACGACCTTAATTACCTCAACACCATCCTCACCCTCGGCGAGCGCGTCGACGGCTCGTCGCTCTTCCCGTTCATCAGCGCCGGAAGTTCCGACCTCTATGTCATTCCGCGCTATCGCACCGCCTTTGTCGACCCCTTCGCTCCCATTCCCACAGTCACCATGTTGTGCAGTTTCTGCGACAAAGACGGCAACCCCCTCGAGTCCGCTCCCGAGCACACCCTGCACAAGGCATGCGTTGAGTTTACTCGTGCCACCGGTATGCGCTTTGAGGCTATGGGCGAACTCGAATACTACGTCATCGCCGAGGACACTCATCGCTTCCCCGCCACCGACCAGCGCGGTTATCACGAGTCGGCTCCCTTTGCCAAGTTCAACGATTTCCGCACCCTGTGCATGAACTATATCGCCCAAGCAGGTGGCAAAATCAAATACGGGCACTCCGAGGTGGGCAACTTCACCCTCGACGGCACCGTATATGAACAGAATGAAATCGAGTTCCTCCCCGTGCCTGCCGAGGATGCTGCCGACCAACTGATGCTCGCCAAGTGGGTTATCCGCAATCTCGCCTTCCGCGAGGGCTTCGACGTCACCTTCGCGCCCAAAATCACCACCGGCAAAGCAGGCTCGGGCTTGCACATCCATATGCGCATGACTCGCGACGGGCACAATATGATGCTCGACGCCAACCGCCACATCAGCACCGAGGCTCGCCGCGCTATCGCCGGCATGATGAAACTGGCTCCCGCGCTCACCGCTTTCGGCAACACCAACCCCACCAGTTACTTCCGCCTCGTACCTCATCAAGAGGCGCCCACCAACGTATGCTGGGGCGACCGCAACCGCTCGGTTCTCGTCCGCGTTCCCTTAGGTTGGACCTCCGACACCGATATGTGCGCTCTCATCAATCCCGGTGAAGCGGTTCCTGCCGAAATCGACCCCACATTGAAACAAACTGTCGAAATCCGCTCGGCTGACGGCTCGGCTGATGTGTATCAACTCCTCGCCGGACTCGCCGTCGCCCTACGCTACGGCTTTGAACTCCCCGATGCTCTCGATATCGCCGAACGCACCTATGTCGACGTCAATATCCATGCCGCTGAGAACCGTGCCCGACTCGACTCGCTCGACTCGCTACCCGTTGATTGCGCTTCGTCTGCCGACTGTCTCGAGAGCGTCCGTCACATCTTTGAGGCTCACGGCGTGTTCTCCCCGGGCATGATTGACGGTATCCTCGCCAAACTCCGCTCATACGACCCCGCCGAGACCCTCGCTGCCAAGGCAGACCCGGCACGTATGCAACGTATGGTCAATCGTTTCTTCCACGTTTAATCCCCCACGATATGGCGGTCTTCCTCCAAGTTGAAAATCTCACCAAGAGTTATGGCGACCGCCTACTGTTCGGCGACGTCACCTTCGGCATCAACGAGGGCGACAAAATAGGCGTTGTGGCTAAAAACGGCACCGGCAAGTCGACCCTATTGTCGATTATTGCCGGTGTCGAAGCCGCCGACAGCGGCACTGTCACAGCGCGCACCGACCTCCGCATAGCGCTCCTGCCACAGAAGCCCGAGTTTGACCCCGACCTCTCGGTAATCGAGGCGGCTCTCAATGGGATCGCCATCCCTCAGCACACCGATGAGTGGTCTTTCCGAGACTCTATGCAGCGTCTCCTCACTCAACTCCACATCACCGACCTTGATGCTCGCGTAGGCACCCTCTCGGGCGGTCAGCGCAAGCGCATCGCCTTGGCGCGCGCCATCCTCAGCGACCCGCAACTCCTCATTCTCGACGAGCCAACCAACCACCTCGACATCGACATCATTGAGTGGATTGAGAATTACCTCAAGCGTTCGCGCATGACCCTACTGATGGTCACTCACGACCGTTACTTCCTCGACCGCGTGTGCAACCGCATCATTGAGATTGACAACCGCCGCATATACACCTACGACGGCAATTACGACTACTACCTGCGCCGCCGCGCCGAGCGCATCGAGGCTATGACCGCCGAACTCGCCAAGGTCAAAAACACCTTGCGCCGCGAGCAAGAGTGGATGAGCCGCCAGCCCCAGGCACGCGCCGGCAAGGCAAAGTATCGCATCGATGCCTTCTACAAACTTCAAGAGCAACAGCGCAACGGCATACGCCCCGACAAGGAGGTAAATCTCGACGTATCAGCCTCATACATTGGCTCAAAAATCTTCGAGGCTCGACACATTGCCAAGCGCTATGGCGACAAGGTAATCCTACGCGACTTCTCCTACACCTTTGCGCGATACGAGAAGGTGGGCATCATCGGCGCCAACGGCGTGGGCAAGTCCACATTTATCAAGATGCTCCAGGGCATCGAGCCCTGCGATAGCGGCTCCTGGGACGTAGGCACCACCGTCCGCTTCGGCTACTACAGCCAAGATGGCATCTCCTTCGACTCCCGCAAGCGTGTCATCGACGCCGTCACCGAAATTGCCGAGGAAGTCGACACCGGCGATTTCCGCCTATCGCCCATGCAGTTCCTCAACCGCTTTCTCTTCTCAGCAGCCGACCAACAGAAGTATATCCACACCCTCAGCGGTGGCGAAATGTGTCGACTGCACCTTGCCGTCACCCTCATGCAGCGACCCAACTTCCTCATCCTCGACGAGCCTACCAACGACCTCGACATCGTCACCCTCGGCATCCTCGAGGAATATCTCGAGGAGTTCAAGGGCTGCCTCATCGTCGTCAGCCACGACCGCTTCTTCCTCGACAATATCGTCGACCACCTCTTTGTAATGCAAGGCGACGGCAATATCATCGATTTCCCCGGCACCTACTCGGAGTATGTGGCTGCTCGCGATGCCGCAGCCGCCGAGCAAGCGCCTGCCAAGGTCGACAAGCCGCGCCCTACTCGCGCCGTGGAGCGCCCTCGCAAAATGTCCTTCAAGGAGCGCCGCGAATTTGAGGAACTCACAGCCGAAATTGACGCGCTCAATGACGAAAAAGCCCAAATCGAGGCACGCTTCAACTCGGGCGAAGTCCTCGATGACGTCGCTGCCCTATCCATCAGATACGACCAAGTCAAGAACCTGCTCGACGAAAAAGAACTCCGCTGGCTCGAACTCTCCGAGCTCCAATAATTTATCTTACCAGTACCTTACGCACCGAGCCATCGCTATATACAATGATATTGATACCCCGGGCAGGATTTGCGACACGAGACCCATCAATCAAGTAGCGCGCAACTTCGACCGGGGCTTCATCCGATATAATTGGTGACATGGCTCCATCCTCGTAAAATGGTGAGCCATTAATATGATCGGATGAATTGCAGTTGACAAACCGCCCGGTATTGTTGTCAGTAATTACAGCTATTACTCTTAAATACTCGGGCTGACACAGCAACTTTTCATCAATACCTTCAAGACTGAAAGTATATGAGTGTGAATACTCGACACCTGCTTCAATAGCGGATGGAATACTTCCAACTATGCCGCTAAAATCGGTTGCCAACAATGCCACGTCGTTGAAAACAAGCCCATAAACTTTACTCGGACCCTCAGTAAAAATCTTGCCGATCTCTCCGGGCATCTCATCATACTCCTTGGGTTCCTCTCCCGGCTCCGGGGCATAGGCGTTTTGCTGTTTCCATCTTTCATTACTCAGATTATCGGCAATCAAGATATAACTCAATCGATAATCGGCACCTTGGTGAGCCTCAATGAAACGTGTTGCTGCATTGACTGTAACACTATTGTGTTGCTCATCACCCCACTCAACGGTGGCAATCACGTCGCCCGCCGGGAGAAAATTCCTAAAAGTATCCCACTCGGTATATATTTTGCCAATATTTACATAGGTATTACGATTGACATATGCCGATGGATAACTATCCGGGTAATTAGGGGTATTGCCTTTGAATGCCATATCATCGCCATTATGATACGCGACAGCCACAAATTTGTCACCCTCTCGCTGTTTCATCGTCTCAAGAGCCACATACCCTCTTGGGCACCATGCGCACCACAATCCGGTATATTCCTCGACCAACGGGCGATTGACCGGGACAAATGGGTACACTGTCAACTCTCCGGTGGACACTCTCTCATCAACGCTCGCCCCATTAACACCGGTCAAAGCAATATCCACAGCGTACTCACCGCAGTCGGCAGGCATCTCCATTGTTACCCGGGCTGTACCACGCGCGCCAATGTGTGGCGACAGTGGCTCGTCCACAACGGCTTCTCCCGTGCCACTGATATCGCCTATTGTATATCTATATGACACTGATGAGACACTTTTTTCGCCACAGTTCACGATGGGTAATGTAACTTCAAGGGATTCATCAGCCGCTCCCACAATTTCAAATTGACTAAATGCGGCTGAATATGAAGGGATATCTCCTTCAATCATTACTGTAAGAGTACTCACACTTCCGACCTCCTCGACTACCGACCCCCATCTCAACTTGGTGCGCGAACTATGAAGGAAAAATCCATTTGGTTCATCACCGGCAAACACACTCACCGGCAGGCTATTGGCATCATTGAGATCATCAACCGTGAATGAGTATCCGACATAGCATCCACCGGCAGGAATTGTATAGGCTTCATCAAAGGCCACCTCAAGAACTCCATCAATGACCTCGCCGCTCTTTTGCGCAATATTTGGGTCATTAACATTGCGTCCATTAACTTTTTTAAGCGATAATTCGGTTGATAACCAAGCACTTGCGGCTGAAACACCATCATCAGCAAGAGGGACCCTGATGCCTGTAACTTTTGCACCTATCAACGAGGGGTTGTCGAGAAAGACTGCGACATCATATGACTCCGCCTTGCTCGTTCCGTAGCCATATATCTCTTGACCTTCATAATTGTAAGAAAAGTCATAGGCATAAGCCCCCATGAGCGAATTACACGCGAGGACTACAAATGATAAAAGCTTAAATTTCATAATACATTACATAAAAAATGTGCCGTGGAGCACACAAAAACTCCACGACACATAGATTAATTACGCTATACTGATAACATTATTTCACAAGTACCTTGCGGGTTGAACCATCGCTATATCTGATGATATTGATACCCGGAACAGGCTCATAGATACGGATACCTTCAAGAGTATATCGCTCGACTTCAACTACGTCAACAATTGCTTCAATATTTGACTCCAGGTCAAATACAGACTCACCACTGGCGAGGTCTACGATCATACGACCTGCGTCAAGCGAAACAAGTTGATTGTTGCCCTCACCCTTGAAAGCCGAAGCACAGAATGCGTAGAAACCAAAGGCATCGGGATCAAGATTGTCATATGTGTACGAGAGAACATCTGCCTCGGTAGTGTTGCGTCCCAACCATATATAGGAGTAGTCGCCGGCTTTGAGGCTCTGGCTAATCGAGATATAATCAATAAAGATAGGAGCTGTATTGGGACCTGAAATACCTAAGGTCGTTTCTACCATACCATATGTCGGTAATTCCACGTCGCCTTCAAAGATTTTACCCTTAACAGGAATAGAATAAACTTTATCAGCAAATCTCAAATAAAACGTAAAATCGCTCACTGTAGATTCAACGCGCAGTGACACAACCGCCTTATCGGCATTGTATACATAAATCTTGGGCGATGTAAGCAGGAAGCTACCTAACCAATCGACGCCAAGACCTGCCATACCCTTGACTAAAAGAATATATTCATCGGCAAAGTCCCAACCTGGGGTCGATGTCAAGTCGTCAAATACGATATCGCTACCCTTGCTCGGAACATCGGGATTGTTAATGTCTGTAGCATCAGTGAGTGACTCGGTTGCATCAAAATCTTCCTCAAAGATGACAAAGTTCTCCTCATCTTCTTGTGCCTGATTAACACCATAGAGGTCGATATAATAGCCCTCGGCCTTAGTGATTTTCTCCCAATTGGCAGTAAAGCCGGTGTCAGTGATATCGGTGGCATCAAGATTGACCGGAGTACCTATAACATAGACAGGTCTGATATTTTCATTCGAGAAAGTAAGGTAGTAATGTGATCGAATATCAATGTAATATTCCTTCTCGGGGTCGAGTCCTGAATAGGTGTATGTGTATAATTCCTGACCTTCAACGTGGTCTACAATACCAATATTATTATAAGGTTTCTCATAAACCAGTTCTTCAAGCAACTCATCGTATGTCATACCCATCTCGGCTGCCATCCACTCAAGGTATTCTTGTGCGCTCATGCCCATCTCGGCAAGATACGCCAAAGTTTCTTCGTCAAATAGGGATTCCGGTATAACGACAGTCTTGTATATCGGATTACCAAGATCATCATAGCCATCCAATTCATAGAGGTAAGTATAGTAATTGAATGCCTTGCGGACAGGCTCAAAAGCTATAGTGAAGCTTGTCTCATCGGCGGCTGTAATGCCCTTAAAAACCGGTTCACCGATGAAATTATCGACTGATGCGGTAATCTTTACATCATCGACAAGCATGTGACCCTTGCAACCAATGCATAAGTATGCGTCATTGTATGAAGAATAGTTATCAAATTCGATAGTAACCTCACACCATCCTTGATTGTAATACAGCGGACACAGTTCAAGATTCTCTTGCACCTCAATGCCGGTACCATAATCAAATTTGTTATTGCCTTCATCCGAGCCCATACATACCATCAATGAAGTATTAGTAAAATGCATTTTGGTCATTTCGCCATATTCATTTTCCTCTTCCCATTCCGTGTATAGAGCCTTCGCCAAGAAAGTCACGACAATTGAACCGGAATAGTCCATTTTCGGTGTATTGATATAGGAAGGATCCAGCGGATTTAAGTTCCACAACCCGACACAACCACCGGCTTGATGCACCTCGTGACCGGTCCACTCAACACCGTGCGTCAGTTCTGGGTCAATTGCATTTGTTGAGGAACTTGCACACAAGTCTCCTCCCCAGGTCGAAACATCTTCGGCATCACCATCAACAAAACCTGAAAAGTCTTCGCAGACGATGACATCAGCTTTACTTACGGAGATGCTCTTCATAGGTTCGGTAGGCTTTTCTCCTACCGGGGTTATAGTCACTTTGAACGGAGAGGCTTGTAATCCCACACAAGCCGTCACAATGGCTAACGCGCACACGAGTAATCTTTGTTTCATACAATTGTTCATTTTGGGTTTATAATATTTTTACGAACTCTATTCAAGTTCCAACCCAAAATTACAACTTTTACAGCTTAACTACTCAAGAAAAAGGCTCTGCAAGTGTATCGAAATGTGTTTTAATACGTCATTTGTATCAAAACACTACTTACTTGCCCTCGCGCGACATCTTCCAGTACTCCGAAGGGGTCAATCCGGTTGTCTTGCGGAATAAGGTAGCAAAGGAAGTGCGCGACTTAAAGCCCACCTTATCTGCGATAGTCTCAATAGTATGGACACGAGGGTCGACCTGCGGCATTATGCGACATGCCTCACGTATACGGTAGTCGTTAAGGAGCTGATGGAAATTCTTACCGGCACAGCGATTTATCGCCTGAGATACCTCTCTCTGACCGATATGCAACATAGCGGCAAGCATCTCAAGATTGAATCCATAACGATAAATATCATCGGTATTATCCATCAAATAAAGAATTTTGGCATACACCTCCTTGAGGTTTTCATCGGTATTCTCATCATTATCTTTGCTTTCCTGTCGGCTCGCCTGCTCTGTGTGGTCTTTAAGCAACATTTGGTAGCGCTCCTGTGTCTCAAGGAGTTCACAATTTTGACGATAAAGCACTCTATGGCTACGACGCAGACTTACAAATAGAATCAACAAAACGATGGCACTGACCAAAATAACAATGACAATACCAGAGGCGACTAACAATCTGCGATGCGCACGCATTTTGTCAAGAGACAGGACTCGGATTTCATCGTTCACCTCTTCAATCTTATCCAACATCTCTATATTAACCACGCTGCTTAGGCCCATTTGACTATCCATTTTGTCCTTAAGCATCAAATACTTAATATAATAATGTTGGGCTGAATCGGCCATCTCTCGCCTCTCAAAGAAATTACTTAAATGAATATAGCTAAACAACTCATAATCAAGTTGATTATCATCAATCGCATTGGCAAGTCGGTGCCTCAGCAGTGCCTCCTCGGCATCGTAATCGCCATTGGCCTCATATGCGACTTGAAGCATACGGATAATGCCATTTTCATATCTTCCATCCTGCTGATCTGCCGGGACTTCTTGTAATAAGCGCGAAAAAACATCAATCGCTCGCTCATAGTCTTGGGCGAAGTAAGCATCCATACCTTCAATGACACCCAAAGCAATTGAGCGTATAGTCGGCGACGAAAAATTATAGTTCTTGATGCTGAGAATATCATCGGTATGTCGACCCCAACCTCCTTTATTTTTCATCTTTTGCGCTACATTGATGGCAAAAAACACTAAGGACAACTCATCTTGCCCCTTAAGTCCGGATTGTACTGCCAAATGCAATAAAGAGTCGACATTATTAAGATTACGGGCATCAGAATCTCCACACATCACACATAAGTTGGCAAGCATCATATATATTCGCGATAGCGATTTATGGTCGCTAAGTTCCTCGGCAATCATCTTGGCTGTCGTCAAATTGCGATAAGCCTTTGGATAATCAAAAAGAGTCACGCTATATAGTTTACCCAACTCCGTCATAGCCTTAACGGCATCGACTCGGCACGCAAGGTCCTCGGGATGCTCATAGTATCTATTTGACACCTCCGACAACAAGGCTACAGCATTTTCGACCAAAGAATCCCCTTCTATGTAGACCATAGCCTCATCAATTAACTGCTGTGAGGGACGAGTATCTCGCTGTGGCATGGCAAAAGCGCCAACCATAGTTATATTAGATAATATTAGGGCAATTACTATTCTAAAAATATTACTATCCATTGATCTTAGAAATGCTATTAAGAATGGTGGTGAAGGAGGCTCGGGCGAATGCTCGAGCGGAATGCGGATTGGGATTGACGAGGAGGACCTCAGCACCTTGCTCGCGAGCCAGGTGGCAGAGGGGAAGATCGGAGGAATTATCGGTGAGAACAGCGTAAATACTTGAATTACTTTCAGTTAACAACCGTACCACACGGCATACTTTGCGCTCGCCTCGCAGGTCGGGACCGCCCCAGGGCGATGCCACATAGGAGTAGTCGCATATCCATGGGACATAGAAGGCGGCTGCAGCCGTGGCGACAAGTATCTCATCGCCTGCTTGTTGTCGTTGCTGAATATAAGCGATTACATCGCTGTTAATCTGCGACTTAACCTCGGCGATAAAACGCTCGCGCAACTCGGGCGACTGCCCGGCAAGGCGCAGAGCAGGATACTTCATACGCTCGTGACGTATAAGCCTCAAACGCCTGGCAATCAACAATGTGGCAATGCCCACACGGCGATACCACGGAGCCATGCGCAGCCCCAAACGCAGATACACGTGCAAGGTGTTGCATCTCACCAAGGTGCCGTCGAGGTCGACAACAGTAATCAATCGGCTGTGCGGTTGTCCATCGCCCATGGGAAGCGAATAAGAGTATAATTGTTAAAAATTGCAAAATCAGGTGTTGCCAGGGGACGTGTCGTGGTAACAGTAACTGCCGCCGAGCGCACATCAGCCTCGGGATATGCTGACTTGACCGCCTGTAGCACCGCATTGAGGGTAGCACCCGAGTCGACAGCATCGTCAACCACAAGTATGCGGTCGTAGGCACTTAGGTCGTCCAATACCACGCGCGAAGGGTCAATAGCCCTTGCCGGAAGGATATCCAACACCGACGCCTCGGCAACACGCATAGCATCGAGCACCGGCTGGGGCAACTTCTTGACTATGCCCGAGAAGAAATTGGTCTTTGTTGCTGTGCCGGGGCGCTGCAATTTGGTGGTGACATGAGGGCGCGATGCAAAGAGGCGTTCGCCCACATACACACCGCCGGTGGCTATGGACAGCACCACGTCGGGGACAAATCCCGACGACATCACCATCCGCTCCAAGCGGATGCATATCTCATTGAAAGAGCCGACATTAAGAGTAACTACTTGCCGACCCATTGCGAAAGTTTTAAAAACATTGACATTCCTAAATACGATAGAAGTATACCTACGCGGTTCTTGGCTCGCACCATGGGGTTTACAAGCGAGCGAAATCTATACTTTTTGATTAACTGCCAGCAGGCAAGGGCAACATCGGGGCGGTCGTGGCGAGCCGCCTCGATGAACATATTGAAATTTGCGCTCAAGCGACGGTCGCGAGCGGCAGCCACGAGTCGCCGGTTGTGGTTATGCATATAATTCTCGAGACGCTCGGTCACGGCGAGCACATCGAGGCGATTGTCGCGCCAACGCCGCACGAGGCTACCGGGTGTGGAGCGATAAAAATACAACCGAGCGCGAGTGAAAGTCACTGTATCCACTTGAGCATAAGCGCGATAGAAGAAATCAAGGTCCTCATAAAGGATACCTGGCGTGAACCGTTCCTTGTCGAAAATACGACGCGCGAAGACCTTAGCGCAAGCGGTATTCAACATACCATGGCGCTGATAGAGCGTCAACTTGGTGGCGCGCTCCGCCTTATAAGTGCGTAAAGAGGGTACTCCCACCGCCTTGAATGTAGGCTCGGCGCCCTCAATGGCTCGAGCGCACACAATCTCACTGCCACTGTGATGCTGTATCTCAATAAGAGTCGCCAAGAACTGGCTATGCAACATATCATCGCTGTCGACAAAGGTAATCCACTCACCAACAGCCACATCAAGAGCGGTATTGCGAGCCGCCGAGAGTCCGCCATTCTCGCGGTGTATCACGCGGATGCGGCTGTCACCGGCAGCATACTCGTCACATATCTCAGCCGATGCGTCGGAGGAGCCGTCATCGACGAGTATCAATTCCCAATCGGTAAATGTCTGTGCCACAACGCTGTTAACCGCCGCACGCAGATAGCGCTCGGCGTTATAAACAGGCATGATGACAGAGACACTCACCTTCATAGGCATACTATTTTACTACGACAGGCTCGGCAGGGTCAGATTCTTGGTTGACACGACTGAGGGAGGTGACCACATAGACACCCGGCTCGGTAGCCTCATACTTATCCTTGTAGGTCACAGCCACGATGGCATCAGCCGCCTCAAGGTCGATAGCCTCAACGCTGTCGAAGCGATAAACGACAAATTTCACAGCATCTGACGGCGAGTGGATGATGCGAGGTTGCTTCCACGAGATGCGCTTGCCCGACACCTTAACATTAGTGGGTGCAGCGGGCTTGTCGCTATTAATCCAAGGATATGTAGGCACCAAGGCGATGGTGGATTGGAGGTCCATGGCAAGGGAGTCGGCGACACCGTAGTGATTCTCGGTGAGCGAATATGCGGGCCACCAGCAGTTGCCGCCGATATGTTCATATCCGCGTGACAGGTTGACCTTGTGGCGCAACTGCGTAGCCTCAGTCGACGGCTCGATGTCGGGTTTCTTCATTGTCACAGCAATATCCTGACCGATATACATATTGCGACCCTCGGCGTGATTATTCCACCAATCGATGAGCACCATGTACGATGCTTTCTTGTGCTCGAGTTCCCAATATAATTGGGGTAACAGGTAGTCTACCCAGCCGCTTCGTGCCCATAGAAGGACATCGGCATAGAGGTCATCATAGTTCTGCAAGCCATTGGTATCGCTACCGTTGGGGTCGCTGCTCTTGTTGCGCCAGATACCGAAGGGGCTGATACCAAATACCACCCACGGCTTGGTAGCGGTAATAGCCTTGTGTACCGCCTCAATGAGTTGGTCGACATTCTGTCGACGCCAATCGTTTCGGTTCATACCACGTCCATAGCGCGAGAAACTACGCGAGTCGGGAAACTCGACACCCTTCACGGGATAAGGATAGAAATAATCGTCGAAGTGGATGCCATCGACATCATAGCGCTTGACAATATCCTGCACCACCTTAACGATAAAATCGCGACACTCGGGCAGTCCCGGGTCAAAGTAAATCTTACCATCATATGTCACAAACCAATCCTTGTGCTGATGGTATATATGGTTGGCAGGAAGTCGTTGATTTTTAGACGTTGTTACGCGATAGGGGTTGAGCCAAGCGTGGAGTTCCATGCCGCGGGCATGGCACTCTTCAATCATAAACTCCAGAGGGTCCCACATAGGCTCGGGCGCCTTGCCACCATCGGTGAGGAAGCGGCTCCAAGGCTCCAACTTGCTCTCATAGAAAGCATCTGCCTGAGGGCGCACCTGGAAGATAACAGCATTGCAGCCTGCTTGTTGCAAGATATCAAGTTGGTCGCGCAGATATTCCATATTTTCTTTAGTGCTACGGTCGTGGTAGCCGTTTTGCCACACGGTGTGCATCCAAGCGCCGCGAAATTCGCGCTTGGGATTTTGAGCCACTGCGCTCAGTGTGGCAGCGAGGAGAAGTGCGCATACAAGTAGTTTTTTCATAGATAAATGGTTATAGGTTAATATCGTCGAGGTCGACGAGATGATTAATGACTGCAAATATTGTTATCGCTGCAGCAGAGTGCAACTTGAGTTTTGCAATGATATTGCGACGATGAGTGGTGACGGTATGCACCGACAAGCACAAGGCATCGGCTATTTCCTTATTGGACTTGCCGAGGGCTATCTGAGTGACAATCTCGCGCTCGCGTGGTGAGAGGGTCTCCAATCTGCCATCGCTGTCGCGCAGATTTTCGGTGGAGTCGTCGTCGGCTTCCTCTGTATCGTTGGCGATAGTCTCCTCGAGGGTGGCTACTGCCGGCACAAAGAGTTTATCCTCAAGGGAACAGTGCATATTGAGGTCGTCCTCACAATTGACAATGTCGAAAAGCACCGAGTTGAGCAAGTCGCCATTGCGAGCCGGTGCGAAGCGGATAAGGATGTCCTTGAGTTCCTCAAGTTTGATAGCAATGGAGTCGTGGTGTGCGGCGAAGATATCAATGCAGAAATCGGCAGGCGCGTTGCCCTCAAGAAGGGAATTGACGTAGCCAAAGACGCGATTGTTCTCGTAATCCATGTGCCGACGAACCTCATCGACCCAATTGTCGAAGAATTTGAGCACGATATAGCCCACCTCGTCGCCATCGGCATCAATTACCGAGATGAGTTTGTGGCGAATGCGCGGAATGATAAATTCCAAGAAATAATTGTGCGCACCTTTGAGGTAAACTATTAGCGATGAAATGTTTACATCGGTAGACTCAAATGGGCGACCGCTACAGAAATTGGCAACGGTGAGGAAAGTGGGAATATCTACCTTGTGACGCTCGCACACCTCGGCAACCGTGGCATTACCGAAGCCGAGGGAGATACCAAATCGGCTCAATGTCATGAGCATCAGGCTATTAGCGCGTATGATATCGCGCATGCGCCAATCAGTCGTGAACGGTGTAGGTGTCGTCATAGTCATATAATTTCTGCAAATATAGCAATTATTTTGCGATAGCGCAAAAGAAAAAGACGAGGATGAACCTCACGGCTCATCCTCGTCGAGAAAATGTTATGGCATGTTAAAGTTAAATCCAGCGAACGAATGCGAAGTCCTGACGGTGAGGCAGGGCGGCATTGTTGGGGTAGATGCGGTAGCCGTAGCGGAAGAGGCCCGAGTCCTTGACCTTAGACGAAAGTTCGAAGGTCACGATGTTGCCCTCGCGCTTGGTTACCTTGAAGGGACGAGTGCCCGAGAAGCGCTCCTCGCCATCCTCAGTGTGGTAGATTACCTGCTCAACACCGAGGTCCTCGGTCAAGCCATTGGTGTCGAGGACAACCTCAACGCGGTAAGCCTGACCTGTAACGCTGTTGGTGAGGTCGGTGGAGTGGCGGATATCAAGCACTTGGATACCATCCCATGCAGCGGCTACGCGTTGCTTCCAATCAGCAATTTCCTTGGCGAGAGCGTAGTCGTTGGCAATCAACTTCTTGGAACGCTTTGCCTCCTTGTTGTAGAAGCGGTCGATATAGTCATCAATCATACGCTTCATGGTGAAGTGAGGCGCGATGTGGCTGATTGAGCCCTTGATATACTGAATCCAGCGGGGTGAGTAGCCCTTGGAGTTTGTATCGAAGAACAGAGGAATAATCTCGTTTTCGAGCATCTTGTAGATGGTAGCGGCATCGAGTTTATCCTGCTGAGCCTGGTCGGTGAAGGTGCGCTTGTCGGTAAGAGCCCAGCCGGCTTTTTCGTCGAAGCGATAGCCCTCATACCACCAACCGTCGAGCACCGAGAAGTTGAGGACGCCATTCATCTCAGCCTTTTCGCCGGATGTACCGGAAGCCTCCAAGGGGCGAGTCGGGGTATTGAGCCAGATATCAACACCGGTGACGAGGCGCTTGGCTACAATCATATTGTAGTCCTCGAGGAAGATAATCTTGCCGAGGAACTCGGGACGGTGCGAGATTTCCATGATGCGCTTGATGAGGTCCTGACCTGCCTGGTCGGCGGGGTGAGCCTTGCCCGAGAAGATAAATTGCACGGGGAATTTCTCGTTGTTGACAATCTTGGCGAGGCGGTCGAGGTCGGTGAAGAGCAAGTGAGCACGCTTGTAAGTAGCGAAGCGACGAGCGAAGCCGATAATCAGGGCATTGGGGTTGATGCGGTCGAGCACATCCATCACTGCCGAGGGATCACCTTGGTTGGCGAGCCAACGCTGCTTGAAGTCGCGCTTCACAAAGTTGATGAACTTGTTCTTGAGTTGCACGCGCATATTCCAGATTTCCTCATCGGGCACATTCCAGATGCCTTGCCAAGCCTCGGTATTGCTCTGGTCAGCGAATACTTCCGGACCGAGTTTGTTGTAATAGAATTCCTTCCACTCCGAGGCAGCCCATGTGGGCATGTGCACACCGTTGGTCACGTATCCAACGTGTGACTCCTCCCAGGAGTAGCCCTTCCAGATACCCGAGAACATACGCTTGGACACCTCACCATGGAGGTAACTTACGCCATTTGCCTCTTGGCAGGTGTTGAGGGCGAATACACTCATCGAGAAGCGCTCGTTGGTACCGGGATTTTCACGACCCATATTCATGAGGTCATCCCAGGAGATACCCAACTTGGCGGGGAAGCCACCCATATATTTGCCGAAGAGCGACTCGTCGAAGTAGTCGTGACCGGCGGGCACGGGAGTGTGCACGGTGTAAAGACCTGTCGAGCGCACCAATTCGAGGGCTACATTGAAGTCGAGGTGATCCTCTTGTACATAGTCGACGAGGCGTTGCAAGTTGAGCAATGCGGCGTGACCCTCGTTGCAGTGGTAGAGGCGAGCGTTGATGCCCAACTTCTTGAGCATGAGTACACCACCGATGCCGAGGAGGTATTCCTGCTTGATACGGTTCTCCCAATCGCCGCCATAGAGTTTGTGAGTGATTTGACGATCGAACTCGCTGTTGGCATCAAAGTCGGTGTCGAGGAGATAGAGTTTCATACGACCTACGTTGACGCGCCAGATGTGGCTGTAGACGATGCGGTCGTGGAAGGGTACCTCGAGCACCATGGGATGACCGTTCTTATCAAGTACCTGGTCGATAGGCAGTTGATTGAAGTTCTGCGGCTCATACTTGGCGATTTGGTGACCATCGACGCTGAGGGTCTGGGTGAAGTAGCCATAGCGATAGAGGAAGCCGACAGCTGTCATGTCGATGCATGAGTCGGATGCCTCCTTGATGTAGTCGCCGGCGAGCACACCGAGACCACCGCTATAAATCTTGAGGCAATTGCACAAGCCGTATTCCATCGAGAAGTATGCTACCGAGGGAACATCCTTGCGCATAGGTGTGCTCAAGTATTCGCGCATCTTGTTGTAAACAACTGTGATACGCTCCATGAGGGCTTTGTCAGCCAAAATTTCATCAACGCGTTCAGAGGGGAGACGTTGCAGGAGCATCACCGGGTTTTCGCCGGTCGAGCGCCAGAGTTCGGGACTTAATTCACGGAAGAGAGACTTTCCTTCGCTGTTCCATACCCACCACAGGTTGCGCGCCATCTCTTCGAGGGGCTTGAGTTGTGAGGGAAGTTCAGCCTTGACAGTAATGTCACGCCATACGGGTGCATTAGTTTTGCTTACCGGAAGTTTCATAAATGATATTTTGTAATGATAATTATTTTTTCTTATTGATATTGTTGTTTTGACGGTTGTTCAACTGTGCTACTTTATATGCCATTTCGTAGTGAGTGATGAAGTTGTTCCAAGAAGCGACAGCCGCAGTATTGCGAGCCGCAGCGGCGATGCTCTTCATCTCACTCGCCTTGGCAGTCATCAAGGTATTCACACCTTGACATATGTCATTGACCACACTGTCGTAGTTGGTGTCGGTGCGTTGCACAGCGATGGCGCCGGAGTGGCCGAAGGTGTTGCCAACGTTTGAAGCGAGCCACTGACCGAAGCCCGACAACGATGTGGTGATGGTGGGCACACCGAATGCCACGCTCTCCAGCGGAGTATAACCCCACGGCTCGTAGTATGACGGGAAGATGGTTGCATCAAAGCCGCACAACAAGTCGTAGTAGGACATATTGAAGATGCCATCGTCGCCACGCAGGTAGCAAGGCACATATATCACCGATACACCCGAGCCGAGGCGCCAATCAGCGAAGCCGAGGCGGTGGATGTGGTTATTGACGGGGTCGTCATTGTAGTTGTGCAGATTGTGGGTGAGCACCGGGTCGGGCAACGCGTTGCCGTCGGCGGCAGCGAGGGCTGCCTGGAGGTCTTCACGCGCACCGGCACACCACGCGGGCACCATCACGAATGCCACGACACGGCGCGAGGGAAGCTCGTCTGCCAATCGAGCCATGGTATCACAGAAAACATCGAGTCCTTTGTTGCGATATTCACAACGACCCGATGTCGCAATGAGAAAAGTATCCTTGTCAAATTTTTCACCGAGAAGTGCTCCGGCTACGTCAAGCAATGCCTTGCGAGCACGATTACGGGCTGCCGATAAGCCCTTGGCTGCGGGAACAAAATCAGCTTCAAAGCCATTGGGCGTCACCACATCGGGGCGTCGCTCGAGCAATTGCTCGCACTCGCGCGCAGTGACGTCGCTCACTGTGGTGAAGCAGTCGGAATTCTTGACGGCGGCAGCCTCCAACGAGTGCTTCGCCTCCATATTCAGTTCGCCAGCCATCTGATAGCCGTTGTAGCCACTCATATATTCATATAGAGCCTTGCCGTTGCCACAGATGCTGCGACCGATGCTGGTAGCATGGGTTGTGAACACGGTAGCCACCTCGGGCAGACGGTCCTTGACGGTCAGCAAGCCCATACCGGTGGTCCACTCATCGAAGTGGGCGATAAAGTGAGCGCTATCTGATTTCCAATAGTTTACAAGGCTCTCGATGACCGCAGCGGCGGCGCGACCAAAGGCACATGCCTCATCGTAGTCACCATAAGCATGCAAAGAGTCGACACCGAAGCGTTCCCACATACGACCATATGCTTCATCCTTGGAGGCATACATAGCATCAAATTTTACCAACACGGCAATCGGACGCCCGGGCACATCCCAGCGACCGATGCGCACACTCACACCCTCGGGCAGCGTCATAGCCTTACGCCATCCGCGCAAGACGCTATCGCTCTCGATAAAGTCGCGAGCCGGTGTCTCGGCGGTCCACACATCGGGACCTATAAATATGAAGTGGTCTTTGTATAGTTTATGGAGAACTTTTGCCTTGGTAGACAGCACGGTATATATACCGCCTATCTTGTTGCAAACCTCCCAACTGACTTCAAAGATATAATCTTTTGATTTATCTGGCATAACTGAATATTCGGTTTTCGAGCCGCAAAGTTAGCAATTTTTTTGCAAACCGCCAAGCATTGTGATTTTTTTGTACTTCAATGCCTTTGATAAACCTCTATACACTTGTCAGTTCGGGATTTTTTCTTTACCTTT
>JBJEDD010000303.1:0-5403 GCA_051871715.1 Muribaculaceae bacterium
GCAGTGGGCGTAGCCAACGGATTAGATGCCTTGCGACTGATAATCAGGGCATATATCGAGATGGGACGACTCGCCCCCGGCGATGAGGTAATCGTACCGGCAAACACCTATATAGCATCGATTTTGGCAGTGAGCGACAACGGCTTGCGCCCTGTGCTTGTGGAGCCAAACGACGACACCCTCAACCTCGATAGCCGGCTCATCGAGGATGCTATCACCGAGCGCACGCGTGCCGTGATGACCGTGCACCTGTATGGGCGAGCCTGCCACGACAGCGAGATGGTGGAAGTGACTCGTCGTCACGGCTTGTTGTTGATAGAGGACAATGCCCAAGCAATAGGAGCGCGGTCGACATTCAACGGCAAGACAACCGGAGCCTTGGGCGATGCCGCAGCCTTCAGTTTCTATCCCACCAAGAATATAGGCGCGCTGGGCGATGCCGGGGCAGTGACCACCGACGACGAGCAATTAGCCGCGACAGTGCGAGCGCTTGCCAACTATGGGAGCGACCGCCGCTATCACAACATATATGTAGGTCTGAACAGTCGCCTCGACCCTATCCAAGCGGCGATATTGTCGACCAAATTGGCACATATAGACGAGGAAATCGCTCACCGAGCAAGCCTTGCCGCTATCTACGAGCGCGAAATAAGCAACGAGGCGATTACCAAGCCCCTGTACAGCGAGGCAGGTGATATGGTGTGGCACCAGTATGTTGTAAGGACCTCACAACGAGACGCCTTCAGAGCCTATCTTGCCGAGCACGGCGTGGGTACAGATGTGCATTATGCCACCCCTCCACACAAGCAACCCTGTTATGCATCAACGTTGGGAGGGCTGTCGTTACCCATAACCGAGAAGATAGCCGACGAGGTGGTGTCGCTACCCATCTCGCGATGCACATCGGTGCAAGATGCCCGTGAAATCGCCGCTATTATTAACGAATATACGCCCGTGGAATGATTGATAAGAATATATTCAACGGACTGAAAGCCTTGTATCATACCTTCGGGTGCAAGTTGAATTTTGCCGAGACATCGACAATAGCGAGCCAATTGGCAGAGCGCGGAGTGCGTCGAGTGTCTGGCGGCGAGATACCCGACTTGATAGTTGTCAATACATGCAGCGTGACCGAGGAAGCCGACAAGAAGTGTCGGCAAGCGATAAGGTCGTACCACAAGCGCTACCCCGAGGCGGCGATAATCGTCACCGGTTGCTATGCGCAACTCAAGAGCGACGAGGTGTCGTCGTTGCCCGGAGTGGTAGTAGTAGCCGGAGCCGAGCACAAAGCCGACTTGTTGACCTTCATAGACCGCTACATCAGCGAGCGCGCCCCCATCAAGGCGGTGAGCGAGTGGAGAGACATCACCACATTCCGCCCATCGTGCTCGCGAGGCGACCGCACACGGTATTTTTTGAAAGTACAAGACGGCTGTGACTATTGGTGCACTTACTGCACTATCCCGATGGCACGCGGGCGGTCGCGGTCGGGCACAATCGAGCAATTAGTGGCGCAAGCCGAGGAGGCAGCCGCAGCCGGAGGGCGCGAGATCGTCATCACCGGTGTGAATATCGGTGACTTCGGCAAGGGACGCGAGGACAACTTCTTGGACCTGATCCGCGAATTGGACAAGGTCGAGGGCATACTGCGCTATCGCATTTCATCGATAGAGCCAAACCTGCTCACCGACAAAATCATCGACTTCTGTGCCGGGTCGCGAGCATTTATGCCCCACTTCCACATACCCTTGCAATCGGGCAATGACGAAGTACTGAGATTGATGCACCGCCACTATGACACGGCACTGTTTGCCTCAAAAATAGAACGCATAAGAGCGAGCATACCCGATGCCTTCATCGGTGTCGACCTCATTGTAGGCGCGCGAGGCGAGACCGCCGAGCGATATGCTGCATCGCGAGCCTTTATCGAGGGGCTTGATATCTCGCGACTCCATGTCTTCCCCTACTCCGAGCGACCGGGGACCCGGGCTCTCGACCTGGACTGCGCCGTTGAGCCCAAAGAGAAGCATCGACGCACCAACGAGATGCTGCGATTAAGCGAGGCGAAGTGGGCTGAGTTTGCGAGCCGCTATGTGGGGACAGTGCGCCCGGTGCTGATGGAACATCCGCACGCCGACAAACCGATGGCAGGTTTCACCGACAACTACCTGCGTGTGGAGATCGGCAATGCACCGACAAGCACCGACAACACAATAGTCAATGTACATATCGACTCGGTAAATCCCGAGACAGAGACCCTGACCGGCAGAATGGTATGAGCGCAAACTTGATGATATCGACCTTCAAAGCAATGGCACATCTGCCGTTGGGCGTGTTGTATGTGCTGAGCGATATCGCCGCCGTGGTGTTGCATTGCGTGGTGCGCTACCGATTGGACGTAGTGCGTAAAAATCTTGCGACATCATTCCCGGAGAAAAGCAAGCGAGAATTGCGTCGGATTGAGAGCCGATTTTACCATAACTTCACCGACAACTTCATCGAAACGCTCAAGTTGCTGCACATCAGCGACAAGGAGATGCTGGGGAGGATGGACTTTGCCGGCACGGAAATCATCGACGACTTGATGGCACGCGGGCGCAGTATCGTGGTATACTTCGGACACTTCTTCAATTGGGAGTGGGCACCCTCGATAAGCCTGCATACCCGACTGAAGCAGAGCGACGGCATAGTGTTTGCGCAAATCTATCGACCGCTGAGTTCCAAGGCATTTGACGCGCTGATGTTGGCAATCCGCAGCCGCTTCGGCTCGGAGAGTATCGACAAGAAAACCGCGTTGAGGCGCTTGTTGATGTTGCGCAAATCGGGCACAATATCCATCACCGGGTTCATGAGCGACCAGCATCCGAGCCACGGCGACCCCGGCTATATCACCACGCTGATGGGACACCCGACAGCGATCATCACCGGCACGGAGACCTTGGCGCGAAAGTTGGATATGTCGGTGATATACTGGGACATGGAGAAGGTGAGCCGCGGACATTATCGCATCACCACACGGCTGATAGCCGAGAATCCAAATGACCTGCCCGAGGGCGAAATCACGTCAATGTACAGCAAGATGCTTGAAACGACCATCCGTCGAGAGCCATCGATATGGCTATGGAGCCACAAGCGCTGGAAACACAAAGTAACACCACGAGAATGAACGAAACGACACATAAATATCAGCAGGGCATGCCACAGGTCGCGGTAATAATACTGAACTGGAATGGCAGCCACTTGTTGCGCGAATACCTGCCGGCAGTAGTGGCGACTACACCTGCCGAACTCGGGCGAGTGATCGTAGCCGACAATGGGTCGGAAGATGACTCGTTGGAGATACTTGCGCGCGAGTTTCCGAGCGTCGAGGTCATACGGTTTGACCGCAACCACGGGTTTGCCCGCGGCTACAACAAGGCGATAGAAGAGACGCAATATCCATATACAGTGTTGCTTAACAGTGATGTAGCCACCGATGATGGATGGCTGGAGCCGTTGTATGCGTTTATGGAAGCGCATGGCGAAGCCGGAGGTTGCCAGCCCAAGATACTGAGTTATCGTCATCGCACGACCTTTGAATATGCCGGAGCGTGTGGAGGCTTTATCGACCGCAATGGCTATCCGTATTGCCGCGGACGCATCTTCGACGTGTGCGAGGAAGACCACGGACAGTATGACCAAGAGCGCGAGGTATTCTGGGCAACCGGCGCGGCACTGATGGTGCGCACCGAGTTGTACCTGCAAGCCGGCGGACTCGACCCGGAGTTTTTTGCTCACATGGAGGAGATAGACCTGTGCTGGCGTATCTTGCTTATGGGCAAGAGCCTGTGGGCGGTGCCGAGCGCGCGCGTGTACCACTTGGGTGGAGGTTCGCTACCGCCGAACAATCCGCGCAAGGTGTACCTCAACTTCCGCAACAATCTGCTGATGCTCCACAAAAATTTGCCTGACAGCGACCGAGGAGCGACGTTGCTACGTCGACGGCTACTCGACACGATAGCGTGGGCAAAATTTGTGTTGAGCGGGCAGTGGCGCAATGCCGGAGCAGTGGTGAAGGCACATCGCGACTTTGCACGCATGCGTCGACAGTACACGAGCCATCCAAGTGTCAACTTGCTGAAGGCGCGCCGGGACACACGCGTCAATATACTGATAGACTTCTACTTGCGCGGTCTCCGCACATTTGATCGACTGAGAATAGGTAGCGGAGATGAATGAATATTTTAAGTCGTTAAAGCCGCTAAGCGAGAAATCGGGACGCATAATAATTGCGGGACCGTGCAGCGCTGAGAGCGAGGAGCAGGTGATGGCAACAGCGCGAGCCCTTGCCGGAGGAGGAGTAGGAATATTTCGCGCCGGAGTATGGAAACCGCGGACGATGCCGGGAAGTTTTGAAGGACGAGGCGCCGAAGCGTTGCCATGGCTGAAGCGCGTGAAGCGCGAGACCGGCATGGAAATCGCCACGGAGGTAGCCACCGCCGAGCATGTCGAGGCAGCCCTGAGTGCCGGAGTTGACATACTGTGGATAGGTGCACGCACGGTTGCAAATCCCTTTGCCGTGCAAGAGATAGCCGATGTGTTGGCGGCAGCCACAGATAAGCCAACGGTATTGGTGAAAAATCCGGTATCGCCTGATATCAACTTGTGGATAGGCGCGTTGCAACGCATATACTCGTCGGGAGTAAGACGCCTTGGCGCAGTACATCGCGGATTTACAGAATATTACACCCCGACTCCGTACCGCAATGAGCCACACTGGCGTATCCCCTTTGAGTTGCGTCGACGCGTGCCACAAATGCCCTTGCTATGCGATCCAAGCCATATAGCCGGAGCGCGTGCGTTGGTGCCACAAGTGGCAATGAGGGCAATTGATATGGGATTTGACGGATTAATCATCGAGAGCCATTGCTCGCCATGTGACGCGCTGAGTGACGCCTCGCAACAACTGACACCCGAGGAACTGATACACTTGATAAAAGCGCTACCCGAGAGCCGAACGAATGCCACGACCGAGTTGCCACTGTTGGAAGAAATGCGTTGTAGACTTGACTTAATAGATGATGAAATGCTACGCTTATTGGCAACACGCATGGAAATATCGGCAGAGATAGGCAAGTTCAAGAAAGCCCACGGGATGACAGCCTTGCAACCGGCACGCTACACCTCGATGGTCGACAAGCGACTGAGTGACGGAGCAGCACGAGGATTGGGCAAGGACTTCCTGCGCGGGATATGGGCTGCAATCCACGAGGAGTCGGTGCGTCGACAGATCGACGAGATGAGCAAATGAGCCGAGCCGAGTACGGCTGGAGAATGAAAGTGTGAATGTCTTTTCATAGTATAAAAAAATATTACTGTCCGCTAAAATTTTTTGGAGGCAGATGAAAAATTAGGGCTGGCACC
>JBJEDD010000304.1:0-2161 GCA_051871715.1 Muribaculaceae bacterium
TCGTACCAACTGCCGAACAGAGGGTTCCAGGTGTCGGAAAAGCCGTCTTGGAGGAAAATGCGCAAGGGTAGGGGCTCGTGCTTGCGGACAATAGCCTCTAAATCGTTGCCTCCACGCATCGGCACGAAGGTGCCACAGCCACTGAAAACCTTGCCGAAGAGGTCGGGACGATGCCATGCGGCAACGAATGCAGCGATGCCGCCGCTGCTGAGCCCGAAGATTGTGCGGTCGCGAGGGTCGGCAGAGAAGCGGATAGGGCGTCCGTCGTCGGTGGTGAGGGTTTCGACCACCGGAAGCACCTCGGTGGCAAGGAAAGTGGCAAATCGGTCGTCGATGGCATCAAATTCATTGCTGCGGTTGTAACGAAGGATCGCACCATCATCGCCATATACCACTCCGGGCTGTAAAAATACGCCTATTGTGACAGGGATGTCGCCGACAGCCATGAGCGAGTCGAGAACAGCAGGGGCATTGCACAGGATGCCGTCCAAGCCGAGATATAGGGCAGCCGGAGTCTGAGGCGAATAGGCATCGGGCACCGTGACCTTCAAGGTGTGAACCGTGCCGGGGTATATACGCGAGCCAGTGATGGTGTCCTCGATGACGGTGTGTCCGGCATGAGCGCACATGGCGCCGATTGCGAGCAGTATGATGGCTACCGCCTGTTTCATAGCGGGTTAGAATGAGTCGCTGTAGTCGCCGTTGAAGTGGAATGTGTCGATGTGGCGTTTCTTCTTGGCATCGAGGATTTCATCGACTGCAAAGAAAATGCCGCTCTCCTCAACGTTGCCAAATTCATAGTTGATGGCGGTGCCAAACATGCGCATCGTGGGCGAGAGGCTCATGTAGGCATTGACCAAGGGCGGAATGTTGTCGCCATGTGCTCGCACGCGAGCATTGAGGATAAGGTAGTCCTCCTTGAAATCCTTGCCGGTGAAGATTTTATCCAATTCCTCGGTAGACATGTCGGTCTTCAAGGGAATAATCGGGCGCACCAAGTTGTCGGGGTCGGGGAAGTGTTTTTGCAGGAAATATAGAATCATATCGCGACACTCGCCGGTGTAACTGGGATACATGGTGACCTTGCCAAAGAGATACTTGATCTCGGGGTGGACGACGGTCAAGCCGCCGAGCCCGTCCCAGAGGTTGTCGAGTGTATATAGAGCCTTGGCTCCGGCACGTGAGGATTGATACTCGGGGCGCACGAATGAACGCCCCAACTCGAGAGTGTATGGGAGAAAGTCGGTGATAAAACGCTCGGAGAAGTTGAACATGTGGGCAGTGGCGATGCGCGGGCGTCCGGGCATCTCAAAGCGTATGTCGTTGCCACATATGTATCTATAACCGCCGAGGATCAACTTGCTCTCGGGGTCCCAGACGATGAGTTGACGGCAGGGTGGGTCCATGGTGTCAAATTCGTCGATGTCGCAGTCCTTGCCGGTGCCACCGCCGGCGAGGCGGAAGGCAATCTCGCGCAGACGTCCCACCTCGCGCATCACATTGGGCGAGTCGGCAGCGCTGACTACATATATTTGGTTGCCCGCCTTGTTGGTGTCGCGCAGGAAGCGCTCGGGCGTGAGTTCGCTCTCTATAAGTTCGGGGTCTACAGGGTCTATTATTCTCTGATTCATTGCTTTATGATATTGGTGTGATCTAAGTCAATTACGGTTTGGCGTATAGAAGCCGCCACTTGATTGGGGTCGCCGACGAGGGCTTCGGGGACGATTGGGTCGCCGCAGATGATGGAGAAATGCTTGCCGCGCGCCTTGAACACCTCGCTTGGGAGCAAAATCATTTCTATGTTGAAGTGTATGCCGAGGCGCTCGCGCAGTCGGGCGATGTTGTAAAATTTTGATGAATTTTTACCGCAGAAGTGCAGAGGGACGACAGTGCGACCATATTTGCGCGCCTTGACGACAAACATTTTGTGCCACTGCAAGTCGGCGATGACCCCGTGGCGACGTCGCGAGCATAGTCCGGCGGGGAAAATGACCACGGGGCGGTCTGACTCCATGACGCGGTCGATGGCTTCGGACGCTTCGCGCGACTGGGAGCCATGCTTGTTGACGGGCAGAAATACCTCGCTGAGCGGCTCGACAGCCATGAGGAAGTCGTTGACGATGAATGCCGGCTCGATGCCGTGTCGAGCGGTGATGCGGTC
>JBJEDD010000304.1:2261-5395 GCA_051871715.1 Muribaculaceae bacterium
GAAGTGCAAATTTATTAATAATTATCCACCAAATTGGTGTTTATACGCAAAAATTTAGTTATTTTTGCATCATGAAATCGGAGAATGTGTTTTTGAGCGTCTCATTCATGATTTCCCTGTGCCTTGTGATGGCATCATTGATGGTGTGGCAAGGTGCGGGGGTAGCGTATATAGTTGGTGGCTTAGCCATTGATTATGTGGCTATTGCCTTGTTGCATCGCAAGATCGGAAGGCGTGTCGATACCCTGTTGTTGCTCACGGCGGCGACGGTGTCGATGTGTCTGGTGGTATTAAATATCAATTATTTCACGATAGCGGCAGGTGGCACGGCGTCGCATCCGGTGTTGTTGAACGATGATGCTGCACGCGATTGGAGTTGGGCATGCTATCATTTATATGGAGACACAGAGCTGATTGGTCCGTGGTGCCTGCACGAATATTTGTATGTCGCATTGATGTGGCTCTTTGGGCGCGACATTACGGTGCTGATTGTATTTTGCAGCCTGTGTTATGTGGCTTCAATCGCTGTGATGGGAGCCATCGGGCGTCGCCTCACTGACGACCGGAGCATCGGTACGGCTACTATGGCTATCGCGTTGTTGATGTTCTACCTGTTGGCGCAAAGCGCCGTGCTTATCAAGGACTGCGCTGTGACAATGACCATGGCGGTCGTGATGTATATTGCCGTCAAGTGGAAGCAATCCGATAGGGTTACCCAGCTCTCGGCGCTTATTCTTGCTGCCTCCTTGATGTTCTTGGGCTTGTTACGCACAAATTATTTGTTATTTGTTGCGGTGGGAATGTTTATGATGTTAATTGTGTCTAAACCACAAGTCCGCAAGGCTTTTTGGATTAGCATAGGTGTGTGCGTGGTGGCGTATTTCTTATTCCGCCTTGAGCAATATAACTGGAACGGGAGGACCGGTATTGTAAATTATATGAATGCCGATAATGGCACATATTTATTAATATCTAACGAGGCGTCTGCGCCATTTGAAAACGTTATTGGCGATTATGGACGCTTGCCCATATATTTCAAGATTCTTTTGTTGCCATTGACCGTGGGGTTGCAGTTCCTGCTGCCTCTGCCATGGGGAATGGAGAGACATATAATATTTGGACCGAGCCAAGCCCTGGCACATATAGGCTTTGGATGGTACATAGCCGGCGCGATGATAGTCTACTGGCTATTTAAGTGCTACAAGCACGGTAATCGCGAGATGCAAGTGACAGTGCTCTTCGGTGTGCTGATGACAGTGCTCACGGCGTACATGACCTCGGGGCGCATATCGCGGTACTGCTTGTCCTATCTTCCGATGTTGCTGCCGGCAGCGGCATGGGTGTGCGTTAAATGCTACCGAGAGCGCTCGCTGCGCATATGGCTTGTGGTCTTTGTTGTTTTATTAGCCCTCGCTTTGGGCTCTTGTTATTATCTTCAATCAATTGTATGAAGATTTCTATTATCACCGTCACGCTTAATGAAGCCGAAGCACTGCGACATTCGCTTGCCTCGGTGGCTGCACAGGGGTATTCCGATTTGGAGCATATTGTGGTTGACGGTCATTCTACCGATAACACGGCTTCAGTAGTAGCGGAATTCCCCGGTGTGAAATTTGCCCAATTGGAGCCTAATGGCACCTATGATGCTCTCAACTACGGCTTTAGCCTATGTAGCGGTGATATTTTAGGCTTTATCCATGGCAACGACGCCATGGCGCATGGCAAAGTGTTGAATACTATCGCCAAGGAGTTTGAAGCGGACCCTGAGCTGGACTTTATTTTTGGCGATATGCGATATGTCAAGCCGGTGACTTACAAGCATGTACGTATCTACTATTCCGGTAAATTCAAGCCGTCAAATCTTTTGGGCGGTATTGCCCCGGCGCACCCGACGTTGTACATTCGTCGCCGTGTTTGGGAGAAAATCGGCAAATATAGCCTTGACTTTCCTAAGGCAGCCGACTACGAGATGTGGATACGCCTATTTAAGGATAAGAGCCTGAAATATAAATATTTGCCCCTGGTGATTGCGGAGATGACCACCGGAGGGCGTTCTACGATGTGGAGTGCCAGGTTGCTCACCAATAATGTCGAGAAGTGGAAGGCGTTGAAACTCAATGGAATGCCCGCAAACCCATTTAGGTTGCTCGCTAAATATATATATGTGTTGCGTAACCTCATAAGTGCACCCAATTATGAGCGATAAGCCATTGAAATTGAGAATAGTTACGCCCGACTCGGTGTTTGTGTTGCCATACATCGAGCGCGAGTTGCCCGATGTGGAATTGGTGGATGCCGATGCCGATGCCGATGCCGATATCACTGTATTTATTACTCAGGATATCAATCAATTGTCTCATCGCCCTGATGAGGCTACCGTGGCATTGCATTGCCCTAATATCGTGGGAACCGGCATGACCGGCAAGCCGATGAAGATGGCTCGTGCGATAGCATCGGGCAATTATTATCATATTCAGGGCAAGGAGTCACACTTGTCGACGGTACATGCTACCGATGTGGCTAAGGCAGTGGCTCTGGCTATGCACTCCCCCGGAGTGTACACGGTGACTGACCTAACTGACCCTACATACGATAGTCTTGCCGATGCCCTGGCGCACCGCATCAAGGACCGCCGCATTTATACGCTCAAAGGCTTGTGGGCTAAGTTGTTGATGTCGCCGTCACTGCGGCGTATGGTGTCCACCGACGATACCTGTGATGGTAGCGACTTTGCCTCTCGCTTTGATTTCAAGCCGGTGTCGGTAGTCGAGTATTTGATGACTCACGTCTACGATGATTAAAGCCTCTGAGTTTATCGAGAAGTGTTTTCTCACTGTCAAGGCGCTTTTTAAGGTCGTTGTAAGTTCGCGACCACAGCATCGCCCACTACAGCGAGATGACTTGGATGAGTTGATAATTCTTGCCAACGGACCATCGTTGCGCCATGTGCTCGAGGAGCAAGGCGCCGAATTGGCACAGCGAGAGACAATGTGCGTTAATTTTATGGCTAATACGCCATCGTTCAACGAGATACGTCCACGCTATTATGTGCTTGCCGACCCGCATTTCTTCAACGGCGCGTCGCATGCCGATGTGGCATCTTTGTGGCGCAATATCGCAGCCGTATCGTGGAA
>JBJEDD010000305.1:0-5340 GCA_051871715.1 Muribaculaceae bacterium
AATATAACGCCTTTTTGAGCGTTAAAATATTATAATAAAGGGCGTCCCGTTCTCCCTTGTTCTTGACAGATGAAAGTAGTAGTAATCGGTACTCGTGGCATTCCTAATATCCTCGGCGGTGTCGAGACACACTGCGAGGAATTGTTCCCGCGCATCGCTGCCCTCGGCAACGATGTCACGGTCATTCGTCGCAAGCCTTATGTCACACCCGACAACCACATCACCGACTATCGCGGCGTGCACCTCATAGATGTCTACGCTCCTCATGTCAAGAGCCTCGAGGCTATTGTTCACACAACCCTCGCCGTGTTCCGTGCTCGTCGCCTCCACCCCGACATCCTACATATCCACGCCATCGGTCCCTCGCTTTGTGCTCCCTTGGCGCGTTTACTCGGGCTGAGAGTCGTCGTCACTAATCACGGTCCCGACTACGACCGCCAGAAGTGGGGACGCCTCGCCAAGTGGGTCCTCCGCACCGGCGAGCGACTCGGCACTCGCTATGCCCACCGTGTCATCGTCATCTCGCGCGTCATCGCAGATATCCTCGCCACCAAGTATGGTCGCACTGATACTGCTCTCATCTACAATGGTGTAAACACTCCCACGATAGCCACAGAACGCTCCTATATCGACCAAATCGGCGTCACCAAGCCATACATCTTTGCTATGGGACGCTTCGTCAAGGAGAAGGGTTTCCACGACCTCATCAATGCATACTCTTGCTCGGGGCTTGCTCGCGATTATCAACTGGTGCTCGCCGGCGACAGCGACCACCCCGATGCCTACTCGCGCGACCTCAAGCAGCAAGCCGCCGATGCCGGTGTCATTCTCACCGGTTTCATCAAGGGCGAGCCTCTGCGCCAGTGCCTCAGCCACGCCGACCTCTTTGCCATGCCTTCGTATCACGAAGGTCTGCCCATCGCCCTCCTCGAGGCGATGAGTTATGGGCTCGATGTCGCTGTCAGCGACATTCCCGCCAATCGCATCGACGCCCTCAACCGCGATGACTTCTTCCCCGTAGGAAATGTGGATGCCCTCGCCCACAAGCTCCGCGAAAAACTCGCCCTGGAGCGTCATCGCGTCTACGACCTCTCTCCTTACTCCTGGGATAACATCGCCAGGCAAACTATCAACGTCTACAACTCCATCCTCAACAAATAACAACCAAATTTTCAGGACTATGACCGGCAAAACTACCAAAACGCCCAAGAGCACCGCTACTCGTCGCACTCGTGCCCCCAAGGTGCTCTCTATCATCAAGAATGACCCCTGGCTCGAGCCTTTCGCCGACGCCATCAACGGCCGTCACCAGGACGCCATAAATGTCGAAAATCGCCTCACCGGCGAATCCGGCTCCTTGAGCAACTTTGCCAACGCTCACCACTATTTCGGGCTCCATCGCACCGACGACGGTGGCTGGGTATTCCGCGAGTGGGCGCCCAATGCCACCGCCATTTTCCTCGTCGGCGACTTCTCCGATTGGGAGGAGCGTCCCGAGTATGCTCTTAACCCCCTGGGCAATGGTGTGTGGAAGGGTCTCTTTCCTGCCGAGGCTCTCAAGCATGGTCAATTGTTCAAAATGCACGTCCGTTGGGACAGCGGCGCAGGCGAGCGCATCCCTGCCTATGCCACACGTGTGGTCCAAGATGAGAATACCAAGATTTTCTCCGCCCAGGTGTGGGCACCCGAGGAGCCTTATCAATGGGCTGTCGATAATTTTGTACCCGATACTCGCCCCTTGCTCATCTATGAGTGCCACATCGGCATGGCTCAGGAGCGCGAGGGTGTCGGCACTTACGACGAATTTCGCCTCAACGTCCTGCCGCGCGTAGTGCGCGACGGCTACAATGCCATCCAGATTATGGCTATCCAGGAGCACCCCTACTATGGCTCCTTCGGCTACCACGTATCCAATTTCTTCGCTCCCTCGAGCCGCTTCGGCACCCCCGAGCAACTCAAGGCGCTCATCGATGCCGCTCACGCCGAGGGCATCGCCGTCATCATGGATATCGTCCACTCACATGCTGTCAAGAACGAAATTGAGGGCCTCGGTCGCCTCGATGGCTCCTACGACCTATATTTCTATGGTGACGGGCGTCGCGAGCACCCGGCTTGGGACTCTCTCTGCTTCGACTACGGCAAGGACGAGGTCATGCACTTCCTCCTTTCCAACTGCAAATATTGGCTCGAGGAATTCCGCTTCGATGGCTTCCGCTTCGACGGCGTCACCTCGATGCTCTACTATAACCACGGTCTCGGTCAAGCCTTTGGTGGCTACGGCGACTACTACAATGGCGGTCAAGACACCAACGCCATCACTTACCTTACCCTCGCCAACAAACTCATCCACGAGGTCAATCCAGGCGCCATCACAATCGCCGAGGAAATGAGCGGCATGCCCGGGCTCGCCCTCCCCTTTGCCGACGGCGGGCTCGGCTTCGACTACCGCATGGCGATGGGCATCCCCGACTACTGGATCAAGACTCTCAAGGAAAAGAAAGACGAGGACTGGCATCCCACATCGATATTCTGGGAACTTACCAACCGCCGCGCCGACGAGAAGACCATCTCCTATGTCGAAAGCCACGACCAAGCGCTCGTGGGCGACAAGACGGTAATCTTCCGCCTCATCGACAAGGAAATGTACTGGCACATGATGGACGGCGACCGCGACATGACTGTCGCTCGTGGCATCGCCCTCCACAAGATGATACGCCTCGTTACCCTCGCCTCTATCAACGGCGGATATCTCAACTTCATGGGCAACGAGTTCGGGCATCCCGAGTGGATCGACTTCCCCCGCGAGGGCAACGGCTGGAGTTACAAGTATGCACGCCGCCAGTGGAGCCTCGTCGACCGCGAAGACCTGCAATACAAGTACCTCAATGCCTTTGACAACGCCATGATTGACCTCGTCGAGGGTGTATACAACTTCCAGGCTCTCCCGGTACGCAAACTATGGGAGAAGGACGACGATCAAGTCCTCGCCTTCATGCGCGGCGACCTCATCTTCGTCTTCAACTTCAACCCCTTCAAGTCATTCGACGGCTACGGCATCCTCGCCCCCGGTGGCGTCTACGACGTGGTTCTCTCGTCGGATAACCCCGACTTCGGCGGCTTCGGTAACATTGACGAGAGTGTCGAGCACTTCACCAAGCCCGACCCCCTCTACGCTCCTGCCGGCGTCGAGTGGCTCCAACTTTACCTCCCGGCTCGCTCGGCTATGGTCCTGCGCAAGCACCCCCGCCGTGCCACCCGTCGCAAAACTACCCAGGCTGACTGATGGCTAAGAAGATTGTCGAGACTCCGCTGATGAAGCAGTACATCGAGATGAAGAAAAAACATCCCGATGCGATATTGCTTTTCCGCGTGGGTGACTTCTACGAGACTTTCTCCGACGACGCTATCACCGCCTCCGAGATTCTCGGTATCACCCTCACTCGACGTGCCAACGGCTCCGCCTCAAGCGTCGAGTTGGCGGGTTTCCCCCACCATGCCCTCGACACTTATCTGCCCAAACTGGTACGCGCCGGCAAGCGTGTCGCCATCTGCGAGCAACTCGAGGATCCCAAGGCTACCAAGACCCTCGTCAAGCGAGGCATCACCGAGTTGGTCACCCCGGGTGTCGCCCTCAACGACAATATTCTCAATAACAAGGAAAACAACTTCCTCGCTGCCATCCACTTCGGCAAGAGCGCCATCGGTGTGGCTTTCCTCGACATATCTACGGGCGAGTTCCTCACCGCCGAGGGCAACGCCGACTATGTCGACAAGATTATGAGCAGCATGGCGCCCAAGGAGTTGCTCGTGCAACGTGGCTTCAAGGCTCAGGCGCTCGATATGCTCAACGACAAGTATTTTGTCTTCGAACTCGACGACTGGCTCTTCACTGCCGATGCTGCCGGCGAGCGCTTGCTCTCGCAGTTTGGCGTCGCATCGCTCAAGGGTTTCGGCATCCACGGCATGCCCGAGGCTATCATCGCCGCCGGTGCCATCCTCCACTATCTCGACATCACCCAGCACTCTCGTCTGAGCCACATCACCGCCATCTCGCGCATCGAGGAGGACCGCTATGTGCGCCTCGACCGCTTCACGGTGCGCAACCTTGAGTTGCTCACGCCCCTCGACGAGGGCGGCAAGAGCCTCATGATGGTGCTCGACCGCACAGTTACCCCCATGGGCTCACGCATGCTTCATCGTTGGCTCCTCTTCCCCCTCAAAGACCCCAAAGCCATCAACGAGCGCCTCAACGTCGTCGATGTCCTCTTCCGCGAGAGCGATGCCCGCGACGAAATCGCCGACCGCCTGCGTCGCGTCGGAGACCTCGAACGCCTCGTCTCCAAGGTCTCGGCGGCGCGTGTCACACCTCGCGAGTTGCTACAAATACGCAACGCCCTGGTCGAGGTGCAGCCCATCAAGGCGCTTTGCATGGCTTCTGCCGAGCCGGCTCTCCGCTCCCTCGGCGACCAACTCAACCCATGCACATCTATCGCCGACCGCATCGCTCACTCCATCCGCGAGGACGTCTCCGCTTCTGCCCCCAAGGGCGACTATATCCTTGACGGTGTCGATGCCGAGCTCGACGACCTCCGCGCTATCGCCTATTCGGGCAAGGACTACCTGCTCAAGCTCCAGGCGCGCGAGAGTGCCGCTACCGGCATCTCTTCGCTCAAAATTGGCTATAACAACGTCTTCGGCTACTATATCGAGGTGACAAACACTCACCGCGACAAGGTCCCCGCCGAGTGGATACGCAAGCAGACCCTCGTCAATGCCGAGCGATACATCACCCAAGAACTCAAGGAATACGAGGAAAAAATCCTCACCGCACAGGATAGTATCGACCGCATTCAGGCTCGCATATATGCCGAATTGGTGAGCGCTGTCGCTACTTACATTCCGGCGCTCCAACTCAATGCCGGATTGTTGGCTCGCCTCGACGTGCTCAACGCTTTCACTCGCGTCGCCGCCGAGAACCATTATTGCCGACCCGTCGTCGACGACTCCCTGGAGATACGCCTCGTCGAGGCTCGACACCCGGTCATCGAGCGCCAATTGCCTCCCGGCGAGCCTTATATTTCCAATACCGTCACCCTCGATAACGCCTCCTCGCAAATCATGATGATTACCGGTCCCAACATGTCCGGTAAGTCTGCCTTGCTACGACAGACTGCTCTCAACGTCATCATGGCGCAAATTGGCTGCTATGTAGCCGCCGATAGCGCTCATATAGGTTTTGTCGACAAAATTTTTACTCGTGTAGGCGCCTCCGACAACATTTCCCTTGGCGAGTCTACATTCATGGTCGAGATGAACGAGGCTGCAGCCATCCTTAATAAT
>JBJEDD010000306.1:0-5324 GCA_051871715.1 Muribaculaceae bacterium
ATGGTGGGGAAGGAGAGAAAAATTTGGAGGGGATTGGAAAATATGCTTATCTTTGCACATTATATTAATGAAAGGAAATATGATAAAGAAAATAATGATAACGGCACTGCTGTTGTGCGGTGCTATGAGCGTAGCAGCGGGAGGTCGCTGGGAGAAGTCGCTGGGACCGAAACTGGGCTATGCGTCGCAGAATAGTTCGTGCGTAGCGGGCTTGGCATTTCAGTGTGCAGTGTCATCCAATCTGCGCATAGCACCCGAGATAGGGTGTGTATTTCGCAATGACAACCAAGACGCTCTGTTGATAGATTTGAACGTGCACGCGCCGTTCAGCTTCGGCACCTCGTCGGCAGAGTTGTATCCGTTGGCAGGTATCGCCTATAATTCGTGGAGCACCCACGGGCTGAAAGATGCCAACAGCAATGATGTGACCACACACACTAATCGATTGGGCGTGAACGTGGGCGCCGGCTTCGGGTTGCGGTGCTCGCCAACGTTGAAGTTGTCGGTAGAGGCGAAGTATACCATAGTAAAATCGTTGTCGTCGACCTACGTGACCGCAGGCATCAGTTATGTATTCTGAGCGATGGAAGGAGATGTAATCATCCTTGGGATAGAGTCGTCGTGTGACGACACCTCGGCGGCAGTGCTGCGCAACGGGTTGTTGCTGAGCAATGTAACAGCCTCGCAGAGCGTACATGAGGAATATGGCGGCGTGGTGCCCGAGTTGGCATCGCGCGCGCATCAGCAAAATATAGTACCGGTGGTAGATACGGCGCTGAAGCGAGCCGGTATCGAGAGGAGCGACTTGAGCGCTATCGCCTTCACACGCGGACCCGGCTTGCTGGGGTCGCTGCTGGTAGGGACGAGTTTTGCCAAAGGGCTGTCCTTGGGCTTGCGCAAGCCCATCATTGATGTAAATCACCTGCACGGACATGTTCTGAGCCACTTTGTGCGTCGTCAGCCCGACGATAGAGTGCCGGAGTTTCCGTTCCTATGTCTGCTCATCTCGGGCGGCAACAGCCAATTGGTGATGGTTCGCAACTACAATGATATGGAAATCATCGGGCGGACCATCGACGATGCTGCCGGCGAGGCATTTGATAAGTGTGCCAAGGTGATGGGGCTCCCCTACCCCGGCGGGCCGCATATCGACCGCCTGGCAGCCGAAGGCAATCCGCAAGCGTTCCGCTTCAGCCGCCCGCATATCGCGGGGTTGGACTACAGTTTCAGCGGCTTGAAGACCTCATTTCTGTATACCCTTCGCGACAATCTGCGCACCGACCCCGAATTCATCGAGAAAAATCGAGCCGACCTGGCGGCATCGTTACAGCATACCATCATCGAGATACTTCTCGATAAACTATCGAAGGCAGTAGATGCCACCGGAGTGAAGACCATAGCCATCGGCGGCGGTGTGTCAGCCAACTCGGGAGTTCGCGCGGCAGTGGCAAACTTTGCCGAGCGCCGCGGCTTGGAAGCGTTCATCCCCGAGCGAGCCTTCACCACCGACAATGCCGCCATGGTGGCAATCGCCGGACATTTCAAATATTTGGATAAAGACTTCTGCACGTATGACGAAGTGCCTTACGCGCGCGTACATATATAGTATATGAAAGCATCAATTATCATCATCGGCGATGAAATCCTTCTGGGCAAGGTGACCGACACCAATTCGGGCGCAATAGCGCGAGTGCTGGACCCTGCGGGATGGCAAATCGGCGACATCGTCACTGTGGGCGACGAGCGCGAAGAAATCACCGAGGCAGTTGAGCGCGCCTTGAGGCGCTCGCAATTGGTAATCACCACCGGCGGCTTGGGACCGACCAAAGACGACATCACCAAGGGTGTGCTTATGGATATCTTCGGTGGCGAACTTCAAATGAATCACGAGGTTACGGAGAACATACGCAGAGTATTTGCCCTGCGCGGGCTGACGCTCAATCCGCTGACCGAGGCACAGGCTCTGGTGCCGAGCAGTTGCCGAGTGATACAAAACCGCTATGGCACGGCGCCGATAATGTGGTTTGAGAAAGAAGGCAAGGTGTTGGTGTCGATGCCGGGTGTGCCGTTTGAGACCGAGGGCATGTTGCCCGAGGTGTCGGCGGCAATAGCCGAGCGGTTCACCCCGGACAGCGAGGTGAGCCACGCGTCGGTGATGGTGACCGGCATCACCGAGAGCGCCTTGGCGACACGCCTTGAGGGCTACGAAGCGAGCCTGACGACAGGATTGCACCTGGCATACCTGCCTCAGCCGGGGCTAATACACCTGCGCATCGACGGCATCGGAGCCAAGGGAGCGGGAGTGAGCGAGCGAGTGGCAGAGGCACATCGCCGATTGCTCGATGAACTCGGCGACTTGGCAATTCTCGACCACGAGGCGAGCGCAGCACAGATAGTAATCGAGGTGATGAAGCGCCGCGGGCTCACCGTAGCGACAGCCGAGAGCTGCACCGGCGGCAATATCGCGCACCGGCTCACCATGGTACCGGGCAGTTCGGAGGTGTATGTAGGCTCGATTGTGAGCTATGCCAACGACGTAAAAATCAATGTATTGGGCGTCAAAGCAGAAGATATAGAGCGCGAGGGCGCGGTGAGCCGCGAGGTAGTAGAGCAGATGGCACAGGGCGCACTGCGCGTGACCGGCGCCGACTGTGCAGTGGCGACCTCGGGGATAGCCGGACCGGGCGGCGGGACCGCCGAGAAGCCCGTCGGAACGGTGTGGATGGCATGGGCGACAGCCACGGGCACCACATCGCGAGTATTTAAATTTCCGGGCAACCGCAGCCGAGTCATCGACCGCGCGAGCACCGAGGCATTACTTGGATTATTGAAACTTACCTGACTATGAATAAGATAATTAAGAAACAACACTTTTCGGAACGCGTGGTGTGCCTCGAGGTAGAGGCACCGCTGATAGCGCGTTCGCGCCGTGCGGGGCACTTTGTGATCGTGATCGTAGACGACCACGGCGAGCGCATCCCGCTAACCATCGCCGACTCGGATACAGAGCGCGGCACCATCACCCTTGTGGTACAAGCCGTGGGCGAGTCGACCGCCAAGATATGCGCATTGAACGAGGGCGACTACCTGCACGATGTGGTGGGACCCTTAGGACAAGCCACACGCATCGCCAATGTAGGCACCGTGGTGTGCTGTGGCGGCGGCGTGGGCGTAGCACCGCTTTTGCCTATCATCAAGGCACTGAAAGCCGCCGGCAACCGCGTGGTGAGCGTGCTGGCAGCGCGTACCAAGGATCTGATTATCCTTGAGGAGCAGGTCGCCGAGCATAGCGACGAAGTAATCATCATGACCGACGACGGCTCCTACGGGCACAAAGGTTTGGTAACCGAGGGCGTCGAGATGGTAATCAAGCGCGAGAAAGTCAATGAGGTGGTGACCATCGGTCCTGCGATAATGATGAAATTTGTAGCAGCGCTGACCAAGCGCTACGAGATACCCACGACGTGCTCGCTGAATACCATCATGGTCGATGGCACGGGTATGTGTGGTGCGTGCCGCGTGACAGTGGGCGGCAAGACGCGCTTTGTGTGTGTCGACGGGCCCGAATTTGACGCCCACGAGGTAGATTTCGACGAAATGATGCTCCGCTTGCGAGCCTATAACTAACTGAAAAAGAGCAAAATCATGAGTACAAATAATACAACGCGCGATGCAGAGTGGCGCAGAGAGTTGCGCGACGCAATGAGTGCCAAGGAGCGCACCGCGATAGCGCGCGCCGAGATGCCGATGCTCGATGCCGGCGAGCGCATTCACAGCAATGCCGAGGTGAACCAAGGACTGAGCGCCGAGGCGGCACGTCGCGAGGCAACTCGCTGCCTGGACTGCCCAGACCCACAATGCGTGACCGGCTGCCCGGTGGGGATAGATATCCCCGGCTTTATCAAGAACATACAACGTGGCGATGACGCTGCCGCATCGGCAGTGTTGCGCGCGACGAGCGCGTTGCCGGCAGTATGTGGGCGCGTGTGCCCGCAGGAGAAGCAGTGCGAGAGCCGCTGCATCTATAACAAGATGAAGAAAGAGCCGGTAGCCATCGGGTGGCTCGAGCGCTATGCCTCAGATGCCACCGCCGGCGCTGTGGGCGGCGAGGAAAAGCCGGAAGCCAACGGCAAGAAAGTGGCTGTGGTAGGCTCGGGACCGGCAGGACTATCCTTTGCCGGCGATATGGCACGCCGCGGCTACGAAGTGACTGTCTACGAGGCGCTGCACGAAATCGGCGGCGTATTGAAGTATGGCATTCCGGAATTTCGCCTTCCCAATAGCGTAGTTGACAACGAATTGCACGCCCTGGAGCGTCTTGGGGTGAAATTCTGCCCCGATACGGTGGTGGGCAAGACCTTGGGCTACGACGACTTGGTAGCCGAGGGGTATGTAGGCATCTTTGTCGCCTCGGGTGCGGGACTGCCACGCTTCATGAACATTCCCGGTGAGAACCTCATCAATATTCTGTCGTCAAACGAATACCTGACGCGCATCAACCTGATGCATGCCGGCACCGCGGGCTATGCGACGCCGGCACCGCGCGGCAAGCGCGTGGCAGTGATAGGCGGTGGCAACACGGCGATGGACTCGGTGCGCACGGCACTGCGCATGGGCGCCGAGAAAGCCTTCTTGGTGTATCGCCGCAGCGAGGCAGAGATGCCGGCACGCCGCGAGGAGGTGCTGCACGCACGCCAAGAGGGCGTGGAATTCATGACCCTGTGCAACCCTATCGAATACATAGGCGATGAGCGCGGACGCGTGACCACTATGCGCGTACAACGCATGGAACTGGGCGAGCCCGATGCCTCGGGACGCCGCTCGCCGGTGGCGATACCGGGTGCAGTGGAGGATATTGCTGTCGATGTGGTGATAGTGAGCGTGGGTGTATCACCCAACCCACTGATACCCAATTCGATTGCCGGGCTCGATGTGACCAATCGCGGCACCATCGCCGTGAACGACGACTTGCAGTCGTCGATACCGACCATCTGGGCAGGCGGCGACATCGTGCGTGGCGGAGCGACGGTAATCCTCGCCATGGGCGACGGGCGCAAGGCAGCTGCCACCATGCATGCGACGCTGTCAGCAGCGAAATAATACACATTATATAATATAGCACGAGGTCGGGCGTTGATGCAACGCTCGACCTCGTTGTGTGCGCATGAAGGGACTCGAACCCATACGTCCTGAGACATTAGATCCTAAGTCTAACGCGGCTACCAATTACGCCACATGCGCCTATTGTCTCATTTGACGTCGCAAAGTTACAACTTTTATCCCAAATGCCCAACTTCAGAGTGAAGAAAATTTGTAAAAAGTTT
>JBJEDD010000307.1:0-5276 GCA_051871715.1 Muribaculaceae bacterium
GGTGCTTCACGTGCCGCTGTCGATGCCGGCTTCATCGAACATGAGCGTCAAATCGGTCAAACCGGTGTTACCGTGCGCCCCAAACTCTATATCGCTTGCGGTATCTCGGGTCAAATCCAGCACATCGCCGGTATGCAAGAGAGTTCAATTATCATCTCTATCAACAACGACCCCAATGCCCCCATCAACGCTATTGCCGACTATGTTATCACAGGCAATATGGAGGACATCGTGCCCAAGTTGATTAAGTACTACAAAAAGAATTCCAAGTAATCAGGCGTTCTTGAGATTAACAACATTAGATAAAAAGAAAAGCAATGGCTAATTTTTATACAGATAATCCTGATTTGCGTCATCATCTCAATCACCCCATGATGCGCAAAATAGTTGAACTCAAAGAGCGCAACTATACTGATGCCGAAAAATTTGACTATGCTCCTCTCAACTATGAGGATGCAATGGACAACTACGAGCGCGTTCTCGAAGTTGTAGGCGACCTCTGCGGTGGTATCATCGCCGAGAATGCCGAGGGCGTTGACCACCAAGGCGCTTCTTGCGCCGACGGTCGTGCCTTCTATGCCGACGGCACTATCAAAAATCTTGAAGTATGCCGCCAAGCTGGCTTGATGGGTATGGCAATGCCTCGTCGCTTCGGCGGTCTCAACTTCCCCATCACCCCCTACATCATGGCTGCAGACATCGTATCTCGTGCCGACACCGGATTTGAGAACCTCTGGGGCTTGCAGGACTGCGCCGAGACTCTCTATGAGTTTGGCAACGATGATCAGCGCGAGCGCTTCATCCCTCGTGTATGCGCCGGCGAGACCATGTCAATGGACCTCACCGAGCCCGATGCCGGTTCTGACCTCCAATCCGTAATGCTCAAGGCTACTCAGAAGGAAGACGGCTCATGGGTGCTCAATGGCGTTAAGCGCTTCATCACCAATGGTGACTCTGATATCCACTTGGTACTCGCTCGCTCGGAAGAAGGCACTAAGGACGGTCGCGGCTTGTCAATGTTCATCTATGACAAGCGCAATGGCGGTGTGACCGTGCGTCGCATCGAGAATAAGATGGGTATCAAGGGCTCGCCTACTTGCGAACTCGTTTATAAGAACGCTCCCGCCGAGTTGTGCGGCTCGCGTCGTATGGGCCTTATCAAGTATGTGATGGCTCTTATGAATGGCGCTCGCCTCGGTATCGCTGCTCAAAGCGTCGGCGTCAGCGAACTCGCTTATCGCGAGGCTTTGGCTTACGCTAAGGACCGTCGCCAGTTTGGAAAGGCTATCATCGAGTTCCCCGCTGTGGCTGAGATGATTGCCGTCATGAAAGCCAAGCTTGATGCCTCTCGCTCGTTGCTCTACGAGTGCGCTCGCTATGTCGACCTCTACAAGGTTTACGAGGACATCGCTCGCGAACGTCAACTCACTCCCGAGGAACGCAAAGAATGTAAGGCTTACAACCGCCTCGCCGATGCCCTCACTCCTATGGCTAAGGGTATGGGTAGCGAATACTGCAACCAGAATGCCTATGACTGCATCCAGGTTCACGGTGGCTCAGGCTTCATGAAGGATTATGCTTGCGAACGCATCTACCGCGACGCTCGTATCACATCTATCTACGAAGGTACAACTCAGTTGCAAGTCGTTGCTGCTATCCGCCACGTCACCACCGGCACTTACGCTCAACTCATGGAGCAATATGCCTCTGAGGAAGTGAAACCCGAATTGCAAGCAGTAAAGGACCGCATCGCTACCCTCGTTGAGGCTTACAAGGCTGCCGTTGAAAAAGTTACTTCGGTTGAAAACAACGCTTATGCCGACTTTATGGCTCGCCGCCTCGTCGAGATGGCAGGTGGTATCGTGATGTCATATCTCTTGCTCTCCGATGCCAACCGTTGCGCAGACTTCACCAAGTCGCTCAATGTGTATGTTAACCTCGTCGCTGCCGAGGTCGCTCGCCACACCGAGTTCATTAACTCGTTCGACGTCGCATCTCTCGACAACTATCTCGCATAACCTATCAGCTTGCATAAAAATTTTGAGAGCCGTGGCACATCTCGTGTCGCGGCTCTCTGTTTCTATTAAATTGTGTGTTTCTTTATTTGGAAACACGCCTAACAGAATGGACAACCTCTCCTTTAAAGTTTATCATGCTTAGTATCAATGTGTCTTTGGTGGCGCTGAGAACCGAGAAGCCTTCGTCACCGCCACAAAACACGGTCCCCTCGATTGGCTTTACCTTCTTGCGCGAAAGAGATGCCGCGCTGTTGACTATATAATCTGTATCGCTACCGGCAACACGAATATGCTGGAAGTTGTGTATATGCCCGCAAATGTACATATCTGCGCTATATCTGCGCAATAGTGTATCTACTTTGCGCTGCATATCAAGGCGCTCGCAGTCATCCTTAGGGGTGTCGGCATAGATGGGATGGTGACCTACCACGACCACCCAATCGGCGCCCGAACGGTCGGATAATTCACCCTCGAGCCACTGCAACTGAGCCTCAGGCTCTTGCTGTGCCGCATCGGGATACACTTCAGTAGTTTTGCGGTACTTGTCAATAAGTGGAGTAGTATCAATGAAAATCACTTTGACCTTTACGTCGCTATCTTCGCCAACAAATACTTGGCTATAATAACGAGCCGGCATCTGCCAGCGACGACTCACGTTGCTGTATTCCAAGACGGCATCGGTATTTCCGCGATATTCATGATTGCCAAGAACGGGTAGCCATGAGAGCATCAATGCGGGATGAGTATATATAGACTCGTAATTGGACCACCACAACGGATCGCTGACCGACTGTACACCATCGAAGTGATGTACATCGCCCAAGGCGAGAACTGCTGAGATATCAACGCTATCCGCCAATTCACCCATCATCTCTGCCATGGGTTTCTGAAGATAATAACCGTTGCGTCCAAGGTCGTTGGCGATGATAAAATTGACATCACCCTCGGGTATCACCGATTGAGCAACTGCGGTATGAACACTCAGCAGCGATACAACGAAAATAAAATTTAGAAGAAAGCGTTTCATCTACTGATTATTTGCCACAAGCGCCAAAGTAAGGAGCAAGCGAGGGTGAAACATAAGTGACGCCGCCCAGGGTGAGACCTGATGCGAAATAGGGAGTGAACGGCGCAACTGTGAGTGCACCTTCGAGAGCGGGAGAGTTAGCGCTGAGGTGGAAGTCCCAGGCATCATTGTAGATATACTCGGTAAGTGCGACCTCGTTGATGTTGAAGTTGACAAACATAGGGTCGAGCAAGTTGTCGGCAGTTGAAATAAGGCTATGAACGTCAACGACAGCACTGTTGTAGCTCTTGTGATTGTAGTTATAGCCCTCATAGGCATATGCCACATTGCTCTCCTCGGGGTATACAATGGAACTGCGTTGAGAACCTGAGGCATAGAAGTTATAGTCAATGATTGACTTGTCATCATAGCCACCGTCGGGAGTGTTGGGGGTCTTGTATGAGGGAGTCATTGCGCGGAATTTGCAATTGACCAACAAGTTGTTAACGACATTCACCAAGACATTTTTCTCAACATATATACAACCACCCTTCTCGCCATCGCGACGCCAACCGGCATTGATAATGGTGTTATTGTATGCATTGACCTTGGCTTGTCCGCGATTTTCGCTTTGACCCGACGAGGAGAGTTTGAGACCATTTGTATTGGGGCTGAACATAACATTGCCGGCTACATCTGCAATAACACCTGCCTTGAGGTTGACAGCCTCGCCACCACTGAAGCCATTGGCGGCAAAAGTATTGTTGGTGATGATTGCGCGACCGCCCATGAGGTAGATTGCATCGCTCCAGCCGTTGCGCAATACCGAGTTGGTAACAACGTAGGAGCCGTTGATATTGGTAGTTGTAATCTGAGGATAAGCATCATCACCCGCGGTGTAGATGCCGGCAGTTGCCGCCGGTGATCCTTCGATTACCTGAGCGCCGGTATATTCGATGATGGTGTGGTCGAAGACCATCTCGGCACAGGTCTCGGTTGCGACGAAGCCACCCCACAAGCCCTTGAGCGCATTTTCGGCAGTGCGCTTGCTTTGCTCGACACTGAATAGGATGGGTTGAGTATCGCTACCGAGGCAATAGAGGTTACCCTTGACAATGATCTCAATAGGAGCGTGGTTGACCCCTACCCCGACGGTGCTCACGATGACTGTCACACCCGGCTCAATGGTTAGACTCTTGCCTTCGGGGATAACCAAGTGGCGGTCAAGATTAATGGTGCTACCCGACTTCCATGTACCGCTGACACGCATCTCGGTGTCGGTCATCTCGGTGTCGGCTGAGGGTGTTGTCGGTTCCTCGGGTTGCTCCTTGTTGGGATCATCCTTTGGCTCGTCATCACTACATGAGGAGAATGAGATAGCAGTTGCAAAAGCAAGGGCTACAAACAACATTTTTGATGGTTTCATAAAATCATTTTTACTCATTAGTATTATATAATTGGTTAAATAATTAGAGTTTAAATCTTAAGCCTAATTGTATGGTTTGACCATAACGTTCCTTGCGCTCGATAAGGTCACCACCCGATGTGCGCTCAGCGTCAACGACTGCATCGGTATGTGGTCCCTTGTGAATATAGCGTACCAAGGGCAGATTGAGCAGATTGGTCGCTTTCACAAATACCGACAAGCCCGATTGCCACGATTTCTCGGCAGAAAATTCGAGACGCACATAGTCGTTCTCCCATATGTCATTCTCGTACCAATTGGAGATTTCACACAGGCGCTTGCCGATATAACTGGTGGTGAGTTGAGCCTCCCACATATTCTTAGTATCCTTATACAGTAGGGATAAATTGGCAACATGGGCTGCTTGCCCGGCAAGTGGGCGTGTCTGCTCGACCACGATGATGTCGTTGCCCTGCATGGTGCGCTTGCTTGATGTGATACTCGAGTGGGTGTATGTATAATTTGCCTTGATGCCTATGTGACGGAAGTACTTGAGAATATCGATTTCAACACCCATATTTGTAGCGTTGCCGAGGTTGAGAGGCATATAGTAGGTGTCTTGCCCCTCGGTAATCAAGCCATATTCAATTGGATTGTCAATGTGCTTGAAGAAGGCACCAGCCATCACTTGCTCGGTCAATGAGGGAAAGAACTCCCAACGCAGGTCGATATTGTCGGCTACGGAGTGCTGTAAGTCGGGATTGCCTTTTTCCTTGTAATCTTCTGTGATAATGCTGTAAGGCACTATCTCGAAGAAGCCGGGACGATTGATTGCACGATAATAAGA